>DASXIG010000353.1:0-3068 GCA_036498105.1 Xanthobacteraceae bacterium
ACGGTAGCGGTGGAGGACCCTGCGCTCCACATAGCTCAAGAAGCCGTCGATCGCGATCCCCATCGCGGCGAGGAGGATCGCGGGAGCAAACATTTTCGCCATCTGATATGTGCTCGAGGCGGCGTGCAGGATGCCGCCCAGGCCCGACAGCGAAACGAAGAATTCGGCCACGATCACGGTCGTCAACGCGCGGCCGAGGGCAAGCTTCACTCCTGCCATCACATAGGGAAGGATCGACGGCAAGATCACCTTCCGCAGCAGCTGTCCTTCGCTTGCGTTCATGGAGCGCGCGGGCTCGGTCAACTGTGCGCTGACGTCGCGGATTCCTGCCGTCACGTTGACGGATATGGGAAAGATGGCCGCCAGCACCACGATGACGGTCTTGAGCGTGTCGCCCACGCCGAGCCACAGCAGCAGCACGGGGATCAGCGCAACGCGTGGCGTGTTGTAAAAGATGATGACGTAAGGGTCGAGAACTTGAAAAGCGATATTGCTGCGGCCCATCAGGACGCCGAGCGCAATTCCAAGGATGCATGCTATGAGAAACCCCGGGACCAGAATGGCAAGCGTCTCGCCGAGTCCATTGAGAAGGCTGCGGCTCGGATCGATGATCTGCTGCCAGAACACGATGACGACGTCCGAGACCGGTGCGAAGAACATCGGATTGGTGAGACGGCCCGCGATCTCCCAAAGCGACAGGAAGCCGGCGAATGTCGCGGCCACGATCAAGACGCGCTCGAGCCTGGACCGGCGCATGCGGGCGCGGACGCCGCGCAGGGCTGCATCCTCGGCGGGCGTCATGGCAAGGCACCGGCCGCTGTCGACTCGCGGATACCCTGCTTGAGGATTTCCCACGCATGGGATCGCATCTCGCCGAACCGCGGCAGTGCGCGGACGCTGCTGGTGCGCGGCCGGGGCAGATCGACCTTGATGTCCTCGACGACGCGTCCGGGCCGGGCCGCCATCACCACGACCCGGTTCGCCATGTAGACCGCCTCGTCGATGCTGTGGGTGACGAAAAGAATGGTCTTTCGGGTTTCGCGCCACAGCTCGAGCAATTGCTCTTGCAGCAGCTCCCGGGTCTGCTCGTCGACCGAGCTGAAAGGCTCGTCCATGAGGATGATCTCCGGCTCGAGCGACAATGCGCGCGCAAATCCGACGCGCTGGCGCATCCCTCCGCTGAGCTCATGCGGGAAGTGGGTTTCGAAGCCGCGCAGCCCCACCTGGGCAATCCTGGCGAGCGCGATGTCGCGCCGTTGCTGCTGCGGCATTCCCCTGAGCTCCAGGCCGAACTCGACGTTGCGCAGCACCGAGCGCCAGGGATAGAGGCCGAAATACTGGAACACGACGGCACGGTCGGGCCCTGGTCCATCGACGATGCGGCCGTCGACCAGGACACGGCCGTGATCTGGCTTTATCAATCCATCGATGATGCGCAGGAGCGTCGACTTGCCGCAGCCGCTCGGGCCGATGACCGACACGAAATCCCCCTCCGCGATGGAGAGGCCGACGCCGTCCAGTGCGGGGATGCCCACCACGTCGTTCTTCACCGGCTTGAAGAACGTCTTATGGATGTTCTCGACCGATAGTTTAGCCGCCGTCATCGCATGGCTTACCACTGAGCGGTGCAGCAGACTCGGTAGTACTTCCCCTTGATCGCATATGGTTCATCTGACGGCGGAGACGCATCCGCATCGGTTCCATCGTGTGGCCCCTGGGTCCCGGCTCTCGCTCCGGACGCATGTCAAGCTTGCGCAGACTGCGTAAACTTGTCTGCGCTGCGAAGACGTCCTCACTGCACTCGGCCGGGATACGAAGTGTTTCGTGTCCCGGACGAGCGAGCCCGGCTCCCGGGCGAGCGAAGATCCGGGACCCAGGGGTATCAACCACCGCATCAGCGTCTGAGCATGTCGCGCAGATAGTTGCCGCCCTTATTGGTTTTCACATCATACCAGCCGTTATTGCCGAGATACTGATCGACGAAACGCGCATCGATCAGCTTGTCGAGCGGCATCATGGCATCGATCGTCTTCTCCTCGATCATCGACTTCATGTTGGAGACGTAGATCTCGGGATACATTCCTCCGTTGGGATCCATGGCCAAAGGGTTCGACTTTGGACCGAAATAGAAATCGTAAAGCTGCTCGTATTGCTGATCCGTATACCCGCTGGGATCGACCTGGCGCGCGATCTTGATATAGGCGTGCTTGCCTTCGGGCGTTCGGGCCTGACGAGCGGCAGTGAGCATCGCATTGATGAAGCCCTGCACCACTTCAGGACGCTCGTTGATCATCTTCGTTGTCGTGACACAGAGCTCCAGCGGCAGCGGCGGGACGCTGTCGGAGAGGGTGGCCAGCACGTGCACGCCCTTTTGCCCCTGGATGCGAATCCACTCGCCGGCTGTCAACAGCGCCGCGTCGACCTGATTGGCAATGACCGCGCGCGCCCGCGCGCTGGCGCCGCCGATCGGGATCCAGTCCACCGTGCCGTCGGGCAGCCCTTTCTTGTTGAGCCACAGGGCGGCGTAGGTTTGCGAGATCGCGCCCATTTGCGTGATCGCCCATTTCTTCCCGCGCAGGTCCTCGGGCTTGCCGATGCTGTCGCGCGTGAAGACAACGTAGCTGTTGTCGGCATTGACGCTGTACACTGTCTTTGCCGGCGAGCCGCGCGCGATCGCGCTGGCTGTGCTGGTGAATCCGTCGCAGGCAGCATCGAGGCTGCCGCCCGCCACCGCCTGCGTCGCGGTGAGCCCGGCGGTGAAGCCGATGATCTTGCCGTCGATACCCTCGTTTTTCAGAAGCCCACTTTCGATGGCATAGTTGATGTAGAGATACTCGAACAGCGCAGGGAGCTGCATGCCGATGCGGAAAGGAACAAGCCGCTGCGCGGCCGCGGGGCTTACGGCGATTGCCGCAAGCGCGACAGCAAGCGCTATTCCAGGCACGGCGCTCGGCAGCTTCGCCATCAAGCTCTTGTCCCGCCGATGCATGTTATCCCTCCGTCACTGCTACTTGGAAAGGCCGAGCCGAGGGCACTGTGATGCAAGATCGAGGCCAGGGGTCGGCGCC
>DASXIG010000354.1:0-4452 GCA_036498105.1 Xanthobacteraceae bacterium
CGGCCTACATTGCCTACCAGCACTCGAGCGAAGGCGCGGAGGAGGCCGACAGCCTGATCGTCCTTGCGCGCACCTATGCGGATCGCTCGATATGGCGTCCGGCGCTGGACGCATTGCGCGTCTCGCTTGATTTGCGCGAAGTCGCGGAGGTGCGCCAGCAGTACGAGCGCATGCGCGAGGACCATGGCTTTCGGTTGCTCGACTACACCGTCGATGCCGACGCGGCCTCGCCGCGGGTCTGCTTTCAGTTTTCCGAGGACCTCCCCGTCAGGGGCACGGACTTCTCACCGTTCGTTGCGATCGCCGGCCAGGACAGGCCGGCGGTGTCCGGGCAGGATCGACAGCTCTGCGTCGAGGGCCTCAAGCACGGCGAGCGCTATGACATCACGCTGCGGGCCGGCATCCCATCGGTGGTGAAGGAGAGCCTCGCCCGATCGGCCGAGTTCAACGTCTATGTGCGCGACCGCAAGCCGCTCGTGCGCTTCACCGGCAAGGCCTACGTCCTGCCGCGCGCCGGCCAGCGCGGAATTCCCGTGGTCAGCGTGAACACCAGCAACGTTGCGCTGGAAATCTACCGTATCGGCGACCGCAATCTGCTCGACACTGCGCTCGGTTACGATTTTCAGCGCGCGCTCGACCGCTATGACATCAATCGGCTGACCGAGCGGCGCGGCTCGCAGGTATGGAAAGGCGAGATGAGCGTCGAGCAGACGCTCAATTCCGATGTGACCACGGCGTTCCCTGTCGCTGAGGCGGTGGGTGCGCTCGCCCCCGGTATTTACGTCATGGTGGCGCAGCCCGCGGGCGCGATCGCCGATGAGTTCGATGCGCTCGCCACCCAGTGGTTCATTATTTCCGACCTGGGCCTGACCGCGCTCTCCGGCAACGACGGCGTGCACGCCTTCGTGCATTCGCTGGAGACCGCCCAGCCGAAGGGTGCGATCGAAATCCGGCTGCTCTCCCGCAGCAACGAAGTGCTTGCCAGCAAGCGCACGGACGATGCCGGCCACGTGCAATTTGACGCCAACCTCGCACGCGGCGAGGGAGCGCTCGCCCCTGCCATGCTCATCGCCTCTGATGCGAAGGGGGATTACGCCTTCCTCAATCTCAAGGCGCCCGCATTTGATCTCAGCGATCGCGGTGTGTCCGGCCGCCCGGTGCCGGCCGGACTCGATGCCTTCGTCTTCACTGAGCGCGGAGTTTATCGCTCGGGCGAAACGGTGCAGGTGACAGCGCTCTTGCGCGACAGTCAGGGCCAGGCTGCCCTCGATGTGCCGCTCACGCTCGTGGTCGAGCGGCCCGACGGGGTCGAGTACCGCCGCGCCGCGATCGCGGATGCCGGCGTGGGCGGCCATGCGCTCGCGGTCAACCTGGTGCCCTCGGCCGCAACCGGCACCTGGCGCGTGCGCGCCTACACCGACCCCAAGCGTCCTGCGGTGGGCGAAGCGACATTTCTGGTCGAGGATTATGTGCCCGATCGGCTGGAGTTCGAGCTCGTATCCAACGCAAAGGGCATCTCGAAGTCCACCTCCGCCGAAGTGAGCGTCGACGGGCGATTTCTCTACGGCGCGCCGGCGGCCAAGCTCGAGCTCGAAGGCGAGGTGATCGTTGGCCCGGCCGCTGAACGGCCGGGTTTTCCTGGCTATCAGTTCGGCCTCGCGGACGAGGAAGTTCAGTCCACGCGCCAGGTGCTCGAAGGCCTGCCGGAGACGAATGCCGCCGGCAAGTCGACGTTTACCGTCGCGCTCGAGAAGCAGCCCGCGACAACGCGGCCGTTGGAGGCCCAGGTCATCGTGCGCATGGCGGAACCCGGCGGCCGCGCGGTGGAGCGCAAGCTCACGCTGCCCGTTCCTCCCCCGGCGCCCATGATCGGCATCAAGCCGATGTTCTCGGGCCGCTCGTTGCGCGACGGCGAGAATGCGGCCTTCGATGTGGTTGTTGCTTCGCCTGACGGCGCGCCGCCGGCGAAGAGCACGCTGCGCTATGAGCTGCTCAAGGTCGAGACCAGGTACCAGTGGTATCGACGTGATAGCTCGTGGGAATTCGAGCCGGTGAAGACCACGAAGCGTGTCGCGGACGGACACATTGATGTGGCTGCCGGCAAGCCCGGGCGCATTTCCGTTCCGGTGCAATGGGGCCGCTATCGTCTGGAGGTTTCGAGCACGGATCGCAACGGTCCGGTCACCTCGGTCGGCTTCGACGCGGGCTGGTACACCGAGGCGAGTGCGGACACTCCCGACATGCTGGAGATCGCCCTCGACAAGCCGGAATACGTGCCGGGCGAGAGCATGACCGTCGCGGTAACCGCGCGCACCGCCGGCAAGGTCACCCTCAACGTCATCGGCGACCGGCTGGTCTCCACCATCAGCCAGGACGTGCCGGCCGGCACCGCGCGTCTGCGCGTGCCTGTCGGGAGTGACTGGGGAACCGGAGGTTACGTAGTGGCGACGCTGCGACGCCCGCTTGATACACGCGCCGAGCGCATGCCCGGCCGCGCCATCGGGGTACGATGGTTCTCCGTCAATCGTAAGGCGCGCACTCTTTCCGTCGATATGCAATTGCCGGGGCTGCTGCGCCCAAACAATGCGCTCCGCGTTCCGGTGAAGGTGGGCGGCCTTGCCCCGGGAGAGGATGCGCGCATCGTCATTGCCGCGGTCGATGTCGGCATCCTCAATCTCACCGGCTACAAGCCGCCCGCACCGGATGACTATTATCTCGGCCAGCGCCGGCTCACGACCGACATCCGCGACCTCTACGGCCAGCTCATCGACGGCATGCAAGGCGCGCGCGGCCAGATCCGGACCGGCGGCGATGCACCGGCGGAGCTGCAGGGCTCGCCGCCGACGCAAAAGCCGTTGGCGCTTTACTCCGGTATCGTCGCGGTCAAGGCGGACGGCACCGCCCAGGTGACCTTCGACATCCCTGATTTCGCCGGTACTGCCCGGGTGATGGCGGTCGCCTGGTCGAAAGACAAGGTCGGGCACACGAGCGGCGATGTCACGATTCGCGATCCGCTGGTGCTGACCGCGACGCTGCCGCGCTTTCTGCTCAACGGCGACCGCGGCAATATGCATCTCGACCTCGACAACGTCGAAGGCCCGGCCGGCGATTATAAGATCGACGTCACAAGCGAAGGTCTCAACGTGCTCGGAACTGCATCGCCGCAGACCGTCAGTCTCGCAGCCAGGCAGCGCAACAGCGTGACCGTGCCGCTTGCTGCGAGCGCAGCGGGAACGGCCGACGTCGTCGTGCGCGTCGCTGGGCCGGGCGGGTTGGCGCTCGAGCGCAGGTATGCGCTCAACGTACGCCCCGCGACCCAGATCGTCGCGCGCCGCACGGTCAAGCCGCTCGCCAAGGGCGAGAGCCTCACGCTCTCGAACGATGTGTTTGCGGACCTGGTGCCCGGGAGCACGAGCGTTGCGCTTTCGGTCGGGGTCTCGACCGCGCTCGATGCGGCGGCGCTGCTCGCGGCGCTTGACCGTTATCCGTTCGGATGCTCGGAACAGATCACGAGCCGCGCGTTGCCGCTCCTCTATGTCAACGATCTCGCCAGCGCAGCGCATCTTGCGCTGGATGCGGCCGTCGATGAGCGCATTCGCAACTCCATCGAACGGCTGCTTGCTCGGCAGGGCTCGAACGGCTCGTTCGGGTTGTGGTCCGCCGGCGGCGACGACGTGTGGCTCGACTCCTATGTCAGCGACTTCCTGACGCGAGCGCGCGAGCGCGGCTTTGCCGTGCCCGATACCGGTTTCAAGCTCGCGCTCGACCGTCTGCGCAACTCCGTCGGCAACGCCCCGGATCTGGCCAAGGACGGCGGCCGCAATCTCGCCTATGCCCTTTATGTGCTGGCGCGCAACGGCGCAGCACCGGTTGGCGATCTGCGCTACTTTGCCGATACCAAGCTCGATGAGATTGCGACGCCGATTGCCAAGGCGCAGATTGCCGCCGCGCTTGCCATGCTCGGGGACCGCACGCGTGCCGAGCGCGTCTATGCGGCCGCGCTGGCCTCGATCGCGCCCCAACCCGCGCTGGAATACGGACGCAGCGATTACGGTTCCGCGCTGCGCGATGCAGCCGCGCTGGTGACTCTGGCGTCCGAAGGCGGTGCGCCGCGGCCGACCATTGCCGGCGCGGTCGAGCGGGTCGAAGCGTCGCGCGATCTGTCGCCCTATACCTCCACGCAGGAAAATGCGTGGATGGTGCTTGCCGCGCGCGCGCTCGCCAAGGACGCGCAGGCTGTGTCCCTCGACGTGGGCGGCGAGAAGGTGCAAGGCGCGCTCAATCGCCGCTTTCTGCCCACCGAGCTTCAGCCCCCCTTGAAGCTCACCAATACCGGCGAAGGCAGCGTGCAGGCGGTGGTCACGGTATCGGGGGCGCCGCTCGTGCCCGAGCCCGCCGCCGAGAAGGGTTTTAAGATCGAGCGCAGATATTACACGCTCGCCGGCAAACCCA
>DASXIG010000355.1:0-1804 GCA_036498105.1 Xanthobacteraceae bacterium
CGATTGCCGGCGGCCGCCCCGGCGTGCTGCATGGAAACCGCACTTATCTGCTGATGGACGCGGACGGGCAGATCAAGGAAGCGCATTCGATCTCCGCCGGCCTCGACTATCCCGGCATCGGCCCCGAGCACGCCTGGCTCAACGACATAACACGCGTGCAATACCTTTCCGCGACCGACGACGAGGCGGTGGCCGCCTTTGAGCTCTGCTCGCGGCTCGAGGGCATCATCCCGGCGCTCGAGCCCGCGCATGCGCTCGCGCGCGTGATCGACATCGCCCCGCGCAAGCCGCGGGAGCACTTGATGGTCGTCAATCTGTCCGGGCGAGGCGACAAGGACCTCGCCAGCGTGGCCGATTATTTGAAGCGCCGCGCCGGCGATCACGTGCATTGATAAAGATCAGCAGGCAGAAACTGGTCGGATGGATTCTGATCATCGTGTCGGCTGCCTACATTCTGAATTTCCTGAAAGTCAGGCTGCTCGGCGACGGGCCAGCGCTGGAGAGAAAGGAATGGGTTCAGCTCGTCGGCTCCATCGTGATTTTCATGCTGGGCACCATCAACGTCCGGATGGCGGCGCGGCGCCATCGCGCCCGCGACGAGATGCCACCTGACAGAACATGAGTGCCACCCGCATCGACCGGCGCTTTGCCGCGCTCAAGGCGCAGGACCGAGCGGCCCTGGTCACCTTCATCACCGCGGGCGATCCGGAGCCGGAGACCTCGCTCGCCATTCTGCACGCCTTGCCCATAGCCGGCGCCGACGTGATCGAGCTCGGCATGCCCTTCACCGATCCTATGGCGGACGGGCCCGCGATACAGCTCTCCTCGCAACGCGCGCTCAGGTCCGGCCAGACCCTGCGCAAGACGCTCGACATGGTACGCGCGTTCCGCCGCACGAACGACGAGGTGCCCGTGGTGCTCATGGGCTATTACAATCCGATCTACATCTTCGGCGTGGAGCAGTTTTTGAGGGACGCAAAAGGCGCCGGCGTCGATGGGCTCATCATCGTCGACCTGCCGCCGGAAGAGGACGAGGAGCTGTGCCTGCCCGCGTTGAAGGCAGGTCTCAACTTCATTCGCCTCGCCACCCCGACGACGGATGATCGCCGTCTGCCTGCGGTGCTCGCAAATACGTCCGGGTTCGTCTACTACGTCTCCATCACCGGGATCACCGGCACGGCTGCGCCCGACGCGGATCGGACGGGCGAGGCGGTAGCGCGCATCAAGCGCCGTTCGCAGCTCCCTGTCGCGGTCGGGTTCGGCGTGCGGACCGCCGAGCAGGCTGCCGCCATCGCGCGCGGGGCCGATGGGGTGGTCGTGGGCTCGGCGCTGGTGTCTGCGATCAAGGACAGCCTCGATGCGCAAGGCAACGCGACCGAGCGCACCGTCAAGGCGGTAACCGATCTCGTTGCCGAGCTCGCGGAGGGGGTTCGCGGTGCGCGCCTGGATCGTAGGGCGGGTTAGCCGCGAACTAATCCGCACTACGCACCCCAACCCTCGTGGACGCAGGCTGTCGCGAGGAATACAAAGCGGCATGAACTGGATATCCAACGTCGTCCGCCCGAAGATTCGCAACTACTTCGTCCGGCGCGACACTCCCGAGCATCTCTGGATCAAATGCCCGGAAACCGGGCAGCTCGTGTTCTACAAGGACGTGGAGGCGAACCAGTTCGTCATTCCCGGCTCGAACTATCACATGCGCATGAGCGCGCCGGCGCGGCTGAAATCGATGTTCGACAACCAGACCTGGTTCGACGTCGCGGTACCCGACGCTCCGCTCGATCCGCTGCGGTTCCGCGATGAG
>DASXIG010000356.1:0-6726 GCA_036498105.1 Xanthobacteraceae bacterium
CTGCTGGCCAGCTTGGCGTCATTTTCCAGCGATCGCGCCAGCCGGTCGGCTTCCGCCCGCATCTGGCGATCCATATCGGCAATCTGGGCGCGCAGCTCCTTGATGCGGGGATGCTGGTCGAGCAGCGTCGAGGACTGCTCGGCGAGCTGCGCGCGCAGCGTCACGCGCTGCTCGGACAATCGCCGCAGCAGCTCGGAATTGGTGAGGTCGGAGAACTCGATGGGCGTGCCGGCCTTCAGCGCGTCGCGAATAAGTTTCGCCTTCGCTTCGGAATAGGCTTTCTGCGCGCGCGCCGAGGCCAGCTGCGCGTTGAAGTCGCCGAGCTGCTGGTTCGACAGCGTCGTATTGTTGTTGCCGATGAAGAGGTTGGTCTTTGCGCGGTATTGCTCGACCTTGGCTTCCGCCTTGGCGAGATTGCCGCGCAGCCGGTCGATCTCGCCCGAGAGCCACGCGCTGGCCGCCCGCGCCTGCTCCTGCTTCGCGGCCTGCTGAAAACGCAGATAGGCCTCGGCGATCGCATTGGCCACCTGTGCCGCAAGCTCCGGATCCTGGGATTCGAACTCGATGGCAATGACGCGCGACTTCTCCACCTGGAACGCGGACAGCCGGTCGTAATAACTCTTGAACACCCGCTCCTCGGGCGTCATGTCCATCGGATTCTTGATGATGCCCAGGAGGCTGAGCACGCTGCGCGAGAGGCTGGGACCATCTAGGACGGGGTCGAACTCGGGCTTATCCGCGAGCTTCAGGCGCTTGATCACCTCGCGCGCAAGATCGCGGGAAAGGACCAGCTGAACCTGGCTGGTGATCGCTTCCTGATCGACGGTGGTGGTGCGATCGATCGTCTTCTCCGCGTCCGGCCGGAAGAAGATGTTTTCGCGCGTCTCGACCAGCACGCGAGCTTCCGATTTGTAGCGCGGCGTGATCAGGTTCACGGCGGCAAAGGCGCAAGCGGCAGCAAAAAGCGTAAGGCCCAGGATCAGGAATTTCTTGCGCCAGAGCGCGCGACCGACGGCGCCAAGGTCGATGTCGGGGGCCAAGGCTGCGCTGGGCTGCCGATCCGACGGTACGCTCGCTTGCATGGCCATGTTACGAACCCAGACGTCACAAACCCAACGCGCACGACGTGCGACTCGTAAGCCAATTCCAAACGATTATGGTTGATGGGGGGTTAAGGACCGCGCTTTCGGACGGCGAATAACAGAATCTTGAAGAGAAGCGTGTTCTGCTCGCGCGCGTTGTTGAGCATTGGAACGCCTCTTGAACATCCTGCATGTGATGCGCGCCCCGGTTGGCGGGTTGTTTCGGCACGTGCTCGACCTCGCGCACGGGCAGATCGCGCGCGGGCACAGGGTGGGTCTCGTGGCGGACGCGTCCACCGGCGGCGAGATGGCCGAGGCCAGTCTTGCGCGGCTGGCGCCTGATCTCGCGCTCGGACTCACGCGTGTCGAAATGAGCCGGCAGCTCGGGTTGCGGGACCTTGCCGCGTGCGCGCATATCGCAAGGCGAGCTGCGGAAGCGGCTGCCGATGTCATTCACGGTCATGGCGCCAAGGGGGGTGCCTATGCGCGGCTCGTGCCCCAGCGGAGCGCCATTCGGGTCTACACGCCGCACGGCGGCAGCCTTCACTTCGCCTGGAGCTCGCCCGGCGGATTTCTCTACCTCGGTGCCGAGCGGCTGCTCATGCGCCGCACCGATCTGTTCCTGTTCGAGAGCGCGTATGGGCGCGCTGTATTCGAGGCCAAGATCGGCACAGCCCCGATGCAGCGCGCGTGGTGCACAATGGCGTCGGGCCGGACGAATTCGTCCCCGTAACGCCGGGCGCGCAGGCGAGCGATCTGGTGTTCGTCGGCGAGTTGCGCGTCCTCAAGGGCATCGATGTTCTGATCGAGGCGATCGGCCGACAGTCGCGGCGCGGCGAGCACATCACCGCAACCATCGTCGGAAAAGGGCCGGACCGCGGCAAGCTCGAGGCGTTGGCCGCGGCACGTGGGCTCTCACAGACGATCCGTTTCGCAGGGGCAAAGCCGGCGCGCGAGGCTTTTTGCCTTGGTCGCCTGTTGATCGTCCCGTCGCGGGCAGAATCACTCCCCTATATCGTGCTCGAAGCAGCAGCGGCTGGATTGCCGATCATCGCCAGCCGGGTAGGTGGGATTGCTGAGATCTTCGGTGCGGACGCCTCGGCTCTCGTGCCGCCCGCCGACACAGAGGCTCTCGCGCAAGCCATCGAGAGCGCGCTGATTGATCCCGGTCCCGCTGAGCTCCGCGCTCGGCGGCTGCAAGCCCGCGTTCGCGCCTATTTCAGCACCGATGCCATGATAGACGTCGTGCTCTCGGCCTATGCCGGAGCTTTGGCTGCCCGGCATGGTTAATGTTGTAGAATGATGAACCTGCTCTAAACCTTTCTTGAAAACTTTTCGTCTAGAGCATTGAACAATGCTCGACCTTCGCACGCGCAAAATTTCGGATACGCGAACAAGCACCGCGCCGGCGGGCTTCTGTTACATCGCGCTTGCCGCGGTCACGCTCACGATGAGCACGCGCCTTGTTTTTGTGCGCACGCCCTGGCAGCCCATCTATCACGCGATCTATGCGGCCTATGTCGGCACCATCGCCGAGAGCGCCATTATCGACATCGACCACTGGCGGCACTATTTCCTCATCCTCGGCCTGCTCTGGGGCCTGATGGCGGCCACGAGTCGCTATGCCGCGGAGAGCCGGGGATCGGGGATCAATAGTCAGGCAGCTTGGGAGGCAAGCGGCGGCTCGCGCGACACCGGCGGATGCCGGTGTCGCGCGCCGTGATCTTGCACCCGGCGGCCCACCAGCGTAGATCATGCACGGCATCGGCGGAGCGTAGCGCAGCCCGGTTAGCGCACCAGTCTGGGGGACTGGGGGTCCCGAGTTCGAATCTCGGCGCTCCGACCAGCAACACGCTGAAAAGCGAGCCCATCCGCAACCACGTGTAATTCCGTTAGCTTCCGAAGCGCGCCGGGTACACGAGCGCGTTACACAGACTTGGGGCGCGGGTCTCGCTGGCGAGAGATGCCAGAGGCAACGTTACTGCACGCAAGCGGCTCCCTGATGACGTTAAGAGGAGTACCGCTAGCTAGGCTGCGCTCTGCGGACGCAGCGCGCGAGCGCAAGGCCTTCATCGCGGACCACAAGGTCGCGCGGCCCCTTGTCTGATCGTCTGTATGTGCTCCTCGGTGCTCGACGCGGCTCCTGCGACGATGGCTCACGCCCCTTAAACTTCCGCGTTCCTCGGGGGAAGACGCGCCGGGAGAACCGCACGCGGGCGCAGCGGCCCAGGCACAAGCGAACGTCGAGACCTCGCAGCCACGTTCCCGGGGCTGCGAGGCCGGCGCAATGCCGAATGGAGGAAGGCGCTTAGCGCGACGGATTGTGGCCGCCGGCCATTGGCCCTGATGGCTGAGTGGGGCTTCCTGACGCCTGACTGGGCTTCGGCGCCGTATTGGCCCTGCCGGTAGTTGCGACCCCCTGTGTCCCAATCACGGTCTGGCCGGCGTTGGATGGATTGTGGCCACCGGCCTTTGGTCCTGAAGGCTGAGTGGGGCTTCCTGACGACTGAGCGCTTGCGATCGCGACGCTTCCGACCAGCGCTGAGGTTACGAGTAGACTCGCGAGCATCCTCATTGAGTTCTCCCTAGTTGTTGTTGCTCCTCGAAATCGTGGGCAGCGGGAATGCCACCCTTGTTCCGAGTTAGCAAACCAGCTTACCACCGATTCCGGCGAGCCCTGCCGGCGATGTACTTGCGACAAATTGCATCAGGGGCCAGGCTATGACGCTGTGGCGCTGCCGGTCGCGGTGGATCGGCATGGGGTCCACTGATGTAAGCTGAGCAGCCCTCGCTCACGCTGATATCAGCGGTTGGCGGAACAACGAAATCTCGGCACTCCGACCAGAAAGACCCGAGTCCTCGCGCTCGATCTCGCGGTGCTGAGCCTAACCCTTTTCCAGGGTGTCGAGGCGGCGCTCGACGGTAGCAAGCCGCGTAGCAAGCTCCATGTTCTCGGCTTGGACCTTGTTGACGTCGGCGTGCAACGCCTAGATCTCGCCCGCGGTGACATTCGTGCGGGCAAAGTCGTTGAACGCGGCCTTCAGGCCGCGGACTTCCTGCTGCAAGACGACCAGCGCCCGGTTCGTGAGCGGGATGCCCTCCACCAAGGCACGGACCGATGTCATCTCAGCGCGGATCGACGTCACGTCGGCACGGATCGGCGCCAGCTCGGCGCGGATCAGGGCTCGCAACTCTTCGTCGGTCATGCCCTCAATTTAGCCGCAGGAAGCACTGCTTACAACCGAGCCAGCGCCGAACCATGACCCTCGATCCAGAGCTTACGCCCTGCGCGTGTACATCAGTACCGTAAAGCTTGCCTCCTCGTCCGTTCCGGGCGGGTGCTCGACGCGACTGGTTTCCTCCCAGACCGCCGCGTCGATGGGCGGAAAAATCGTGTCGCCCTCCGGCTCCAAGTGCACCTGCGAGATCAGCAACCTGTCCGCGACGACCAAAGTGTCTCGGAAAATATCGGCCCCGCCGATCACAGCAATCTCGTTCGTGCCGCGCCGCAAGGCATCGCCGCGCGCCACCGTGAAAGCCTTCTCGATATTAGGCGCGACAACCGCGCCCTGGGCTGCAAAAGCGGGATCGCGGCTCACGACAATGCTCGTGCGGGCCGCAAGCGGCTTGCCGATGGACGACCACGTCTTTCGTCCCATCACGACCGGCTTGCCCAGGGTGGCGCTGCGGAAATGCGCCATCTCCGACTTGAGGTGCCAAGGCAAGCGGCCGCGTTGTCCGATAACGCCGTTGCGGGCAACGGCGGCGACCAGGACGATCTGCGGCGCGCTCGTGTGCGATAGACTGCTTCCTTCAACCGTCGTCATTGCACGCAATCAGGAAGATCATCTGGGAACGGACCAGGCGTTACCCCCTGCTTGTCCCTGTGCTGCGCACCTTCCACGCTCTCCAGCAGCTCATAGTAGAGACTCTTATAGGTGAGAAAAACCGCGCCCTCCCCGCGCATGCGCGCGATAGCCGCGTCCACTTTGTCCGAAGAAGAGAACAAGAGATCCTCCACCACATACACCTCATAGCCATGAGCCAGGAGCCCGAGGCAAGACTGAAGGATGCAGACGTCGGTCTCGCAACCGGCGATGATTACCTGTTTTTTCCTCAGGCGCCGAAGACGTGCGCTGATCTTCTTTTCCCTGGTGAGATCGAAATAATCCTTCTCGAGCATGGCCGCATAGCCGCGCAAACATTTATCGAGACTCGCGGGCAGGCAGCCTTTGAAATCGAGCGGCCGTTCCAGGGTCGCGAGGATCGGTATCCTGAAATAGCGGAGCAGACGAGCAAAGCTCGTAATATTCTTCACGGTCCCGGCGCGAAGAGCCCTGCTCTCAATCTGCGAGAGGAAGAATTCCTGGACATCGACAATTGCGCCCAGGCAACGATCAACCCCGATCCGCCTGGGCACGCCGCGGCTATGCTGCCGGGGTCCGGACGGCGGGTTCGGCGCACGCCTGGAACCCAGCCGCGCCCCATGCGTTATTGGAGCGAGGGAGGAATTTGGAGCAGCCAAAATGCCAATCCTCCTTTGGGTCGTGTTTCCGTGCGCGATCTTGTCGGCCTATTCCGCCTATCTAGGCCTGCCGAGCCAGCTGGAAGAGAAATAGGAAAGTATGCGGCCGAGGCTAAATGCTCAACAAAGAAGCTATCCCTCGGTCCTGAAGGAGCCCGGCAGCGCAAGCCGGGCTCTTTGCTTGATTACCGTTCCAGCGCGCCCAGCCCGGCACTGAGATATTCGGCGAGCCGCACGGTCTTTCCCATCAAATAGATCACCTGATCATCCGCGTCGGTGTATTTCGCGCAAGTTTCGAGCGCCCTCTGATACGAGTGCGCGAAATCGCCTCGGCCCAGCAGCATAAGCGCAATCAGCTCTTTGCGCGCTTCCCCGCTCAGCCCATAGAAATAGTCGGTCAACCGCCGGCGCTCGGGCTCGTTGATGATCTCGTCGGGGGTCTGGGTCCTGCCCTGCGCGACGCGGGCCTTTCTCGCCCCAGTCAACTGGTCGAGCAAGGCAATAACTTCTCCGACCTGCGATGGCGTAATGGCGTTTAGCATCGACCGCGCTGCGATGCGCTCTCCGGCACTCAACGTACCAAAGCCGCGACGGGAACGCGAGTGCGCTCAGCTGCGATCAGACAAGGCGGTATCGAGCAACCGCCGGCACTCGCGCAGCTCATCGAGGACTGCTTGCAAGCTGCGCACTTGCTGCTCCGTCAGCCGCGGAGGATCGATATCCTCGACGCCGGGCTCGCCAATCGGTGCGGTGTCCGCTGGCGTTTGCCCTGCGATCACGGCGGGCTCTTCATCGAAACCGCTCTCCGTCCCCGTGCGGGGCGGTTGCGGCGCGCCTGGGTGCCAGACATCCTGCACGAAGCGCTGCCCCTGCTCTCTCAGAATGCGCTGCACGCCTCGGATGGTGTAGCCCTCGGAATAGAGCAGATGACGAATGCCGCGCAGCAGGTCCATATCCTGCGGGCGGTAATAGCGCCGCCCGCCGCCGCGCTTCATCGGCCTGATCTCGTGGAAGCGGGTCTCCCAGAACCGCAGCACGTGCTGAGGGATTTTCAGCTCCGCCGCCACCTCGCTTATGGTGCGGAACGCCTCGGGTGCCTTGTCCAACCGCCGTGCTCCC
>DASXIG010000357.1:0-1771 GCA_036498105.1 Xanthobacteraceae bacterium
TCGGGCCCGGCAGGGCGAGTGTGTGCCAAGACGGTAAAAGCGTAAGCAAAAGGGGGCGCCGTGCAGAACGGGACACGACCCGCAAAGGGTCCTGGCGTACTTTCACGTCATAAGCATGCTTTGATGGCGATGACTGCGAGCGTTGCCTTGCTCGCGGTCTTCTCGTCCGATGCGGAAGCTTTCTTGTTTGGCTGGCCATGGAGCCCATCCCCGCAACCCAGTGTCTCGCGACGGAGCGCCCCGGTGCGCCACCCAAAGCCCGCGCCCGTTGCGACCGACACGCGGGAAACGCCGGCGGCGAGCGCGCGGGAAAATTCCGCTGGGAATGACAAGAGCGCGGCAAAGGAGATCCCGGCCGAGCTCAGCGCGCGGGCGAAGGGCGTGCTCACGCTCGCCGTCTCGCTGAACAAGCAGCAGCTCACGGTCTATTCGGATGGCGCAGCGGTTGCGCGAACCCGAGTCGCCGTGGGTCATCAGACCCCGACCGGAGTGTTCAGCATCATCCAGAAGGATCGATGGCACCGCTCCAGCGCGTCCGGCGACGCTCCGATGTATTACATGCAGCAGATCACGAGCTCGGGCGTCGGGCTCTATCAGAGCGCGACAAACGGCCAAGCATCGCAACGCTCCATCGGGATGCCGGAAGCATTTGCGCGTCAATTATGGGCGGTTACCAAACCTGGAGTGCGGGTCGTCATCACCCATGGCGAAGTGGCACCCGCAGCCATTTCGCCTGCGCACCTGTTTGCGCGGCGGCCCGATTCGCCCGAGCCAAAGCGCGGTTCAGAAGTGTCCGCCGCTACAATCGTGGATTCCGCGCATGGCGCCCTGCGATCCAAGCCCGACGATCGTGCACTTGATGCCATGGCCTATGCGGCGGTGAAGCGGCGGGAGGCGTCCTCTCGGGAGGCGCCATCGACCTCCTCGGAAGTGGTGCGGTCCGCTTATGACAGCTTCGATCTGTCCAATGCGCGGCGGAGCAAATCGGGAGCGGGGGGAACGGTGGCCGACATACGACCGCTCAATCCTGGTCCGGTTTCCGTGTTCATCAGCCGCAAGGAAGGCAAGCTGTTCGTCCGCAAAGGTTTTGATCCCATCTTCAGTGCGCCGGTGAAGTTCGCAGAGCCGGAGCGGCCGCTCGGAACGCATCTGTTCACGGCGCTCGAGGTGAACGACGACGATACCATGCGCTGGAATGTGGTGACTGTTCCAACCGCACCGGGCCGGCCCGCGGGCAGGAGCCGGGGCGCCGATCCCGGCGAGCTTGTCTCTATCGGCAAACCTTCGAGCGCGGCCGAAGCGCTCGAACGCGTTACCGTTCCCCCGGAAGCCACCAATCGCATTTCCGACCTGCTCTCCGTCGGCGCGTCTGTGATCATCTCGGATCTGGGCCTGGGCCCCGAGACAGGAGCGGGGACCGACTTTACTGTCATGACGCCTTGACGGGCCGCGGTTTCCTGTAACGCGTGTCGCATTTCCTATAAGCGCCGCTCTCTCCGAAGGGGCGAGGCATGCCTCGCCCTCTTTCGACATGCGCGGCTGCGGATGGAGGGCGACGCATGCGTCGCCCCTACGGCGCTTGCGGATCGGGGCGGGCGAGCGCCGCCAGCGCGTCCGCGCTCATAACGTGAGGGATCCAGCCGAGCTTCATCAAGGCCGATGGGTCCGCGATCAGCGAGCCGGCGAGACGCTGATAAATCTGTTCCCGCCCGAGCGCCGCCAGCGCAAGCTCCAGCAGCCGCGGCGGTACCGGGACGAGTCCCGGTCGCCG
>DASXIG010000358.1:0-4422 GCA_036498105.1 Xanthobacteraceae bacterium
TCGAGCAGCACATTGCCGGCGCGATCGGCTTTGAGCGCGTGGATCACGGCCACATCCGGCCGGATCGCAGGCACCGCGGCGAGCTCTTCTCCAGTGAAGGGGCACGTGATGCGCTTGATGTTGGGGTTGACCTTCGGCAGATCGACACCGCGATAGCCGCGAAACGCCGCAAACGGCAGCCCCGCCGCGCCGGCTTCATAGGCATTCGCCATGGCGGCATGGGAGTGTTCCTCGATCGCAAGGGGCGCCGGCCAGCCCTTCTCGTAGGCATCGCGGAAGCGGTGGAGCGAGCCTACGCCCGGATTGCCGACCCAGGCGAAGACGAGCTTGTCGGCACAGCCCATGCCGATGAGCTGGTCGTAGATGAGATCGGGCGTCATCCGGATGAGCGTGAGGTGGCGCCGCCCCTGGCGAATGACTTCGTGTCCCGCCGCAAACGGAATGAGGTGCGTGAAACCTTCCATGGCCACGCTGTCGCCGTCCCGGATGCTCTCCTCCACGGCCTCGGCGAGGCTCAGAAATCGCGACATGAAGCTCTTTCGCAGCTGGCGGATTCATTTACGGACGCTTCTCCGGCCGGTCAAATGCGCGCACTGATGCTGTCATGTCATTCCGGGCTGGCCGGCTGGAGGGCGGGTTTTCAACCGCCGCGACGTTGTAAGCCTACGGAATAACGCGGCGGGGCATGGGCGGCACCGGATAGCGGCCGGTGACGACGTTCCAATAAGCCCAGGACCGTTCGTCCATGATGCCTGGCGGGGCATGTTCGAGCGCCTCGCGAAAATCATCCATTTCGACGTAGCGCCGAACCAAAGCAATTTCTTCGGCCGTCGCATAGGTCATGACATAGGTGAGGAACCGGACCGGATCAGCCAATGCCTGCTCGGCAGGCTCAAACCACATCACGCGTGGAGCGATCCACAGGAGATCGGGGTTGAGGGCAAGTGGTTTCATGCGCGACATTATACTCGACCGCTGCGCATCGGCTGCCGCGCACGATAATAGGAGCAGGGGGATGATGAGAGCAGCATGGCTTACGTTGTGCGCCGCGCTCTTCTGTGCGGGGAGCTTCCCGGCAGCTCATGCCGACGACTATCCGACCCGTCCCGTGCGCGTGCTCGTCGGGTTTCCCGCTGGCGCATCGGCCGATATCACTGCCCGCGTGGTGGGCCACCGCATGGGGCAGCTCCTCGGCCAGCAGTTCGTGATCGAGAACAAGCCCGGAGCCGGATCGAATCTCGCGGCCGAGCTGGTCGCGCGTGCGCCAAAGGACGGTTACACGCTCCTGCTGGTGACGATCGCCAACCCGATCAACGCGGTTATCAAGCCGAACCTCGGCTTTGCCTTTCCGGCGGACTTCGCGCCGGTCATCCGCCTGGTCACGACGCCCAACATTCTCGTCGTGCATCCCTCGCTCGGGGTCAAAACCGTCACGGAGCTGATCGACCTCGCCAAGGCGAAGCCTGATCAGTTGCTGTTCGCTTCGTCCGGGGTAGCAACCGGCACGCATCTTGCCGCCGAGCTGTTCAAGCTGCTCACCGGCACGAAGATGGTGCACGTGCCCTATGCCGGCAGTCCGCCCGCGATCACCGACCTCCTCGCCGGCCGGGTGCAAGTCTTCTTCTCGCCCGTTTCCACCGTGCTGCCGCACGTGCGCGCAGGCCAGCTGGTGGCGCTCGCATCCACCGAAGCCAGACGCTCTGCTGCTATGCCCGAGCTGCCGACCATGGCGGAGGCGGGGGTGCCCGGATTCGAGGCGGGGCTGTGGTTCGGGCTCCTTGCGCCCGCAGGCACGCCGAGCGATGTCGTGGCCAAGCTCAACCGCGCCGCCAACGAGGCCCTGCAGGCCGACGAGGTGAGAAAAGCGCTGGCCCAGCAGGGCATCGATCCCGTGGGCGGCACTCCGGAGGAGTTTGCAAGCTATATCGATGGCGAGATGCAGCGATGGGCTATGGTGGCTGAGGCCGCAGGACTGAAAAACTAACTCGCGCGCCGCCCGTCGCCGAAGCGTGCGGCGCTGCGGGCGCGCGCCTTGGCGGCCTCGAGCGCGCGATCGCGCGGCGGAGCGTTGGTGACGAGAGCATCGAGCAGCTCGTGCGCCACGCGCGTCACCTGCTCGATGGCATGGTTGAAGGCCGCTTCGTTTGCCTTCGACGGCTGGTTGAAGCCGCTCAGCTTGCGCACGAATTGAAGGGCGGACGCGCGGATCTCCTCATCCGTCGCCGGCGGATCGAAATTGTGCAAGGTCTTGATGTTTCGGCACATGGGAAATCCTCCGTCACGCCATGCTTCTCTCACTCCTGAACAAGGCGGAAGAATAGAAAATATGCCCATGGGAGTCATTCTCTGGTTCAAACCACCAACCTTGACCCCATTACTCCGGCATGTAACCGAAACACCGGTTGGACGTGAGCGGCGCCGACGCCTTTGCCGAGCTCTACGCCGCCCAACCCTCCGCGCACGTGTTGTTGACCGGGGAGTGAGCATGGAGATCAGCGGACAGGCCGCGGTGGTGACGGGCGGCGCTTCGGGACTTGGCGCGGCGACCGCGGTGATGCTCGCGCGTGCCGGCGCCAAGGTCACCTGCTTGGACATCAATCTCGCAGGGGCGCGCAAGGTCGCGGGCGAGATCGGTGGCCATGCCGCGCAATGCGACGTGACCGATCCCGACGGCGCCGCCGCGGCGCTGGCGGACGCCCGCGCCCGGCACGGCGCCGCGCGCATCCTGGTCAGCTGCGCGGGGGTGGGGCCGGCGAAGCGCATCGTCGGGCGCGAGGGTCCGATGCCGCTTGGCGATTTCGAGCGCGTGATCAAGATCAATCTGATCGGCACTTTCAACATGATGCGGCTTGCCGCGGCCGACATGCAGAGCCTTGCGCCGCTCGCCGACGACGAGCGCGGGGTCATCGTCACCGCCGCTTCGGTGGCGGCTTTCGAGGGGCAGATCGGCCAAGCTGCCTATTCCGCCTCCAAAGGCGGCGTGGCGGCGCTGACCATGCCGGCCGCGCGCGAGTTCGCGCAGTTCGGCATTCGCGTAGTCTGCATCGCGCCCGGCATCTTTCACACCCCGATGCTGATGGCCCTGCCCGAGGAGGCGAAGCAGAGCCTCGCTGCTGCCGTGCCCTTTCCCAAGGCCCTGGGCCGCCCCGACCAGTTCGCCTTCCTCGCGCAGCACATCATCGAGAACAGCTATCTCAACGGCGAGGTGATCCGGCTCGACGGAGCGCTGCGCATGGCGCCGCGTTAGAGCATGTCCCGCAAAAGTCGGAACCGGTTTTGCGAGAGGGACATGCTCCAAACTAAGAGAAAGCGCGGGAAGACGATATCATCCCGCTCCGATCGCTAAATGCTGGTCAATACGCGCGTGGTGCGCATCGAGTGGGGTGACTGCGATCCCGCCGGCATCATCTACTATCCGCGCTATTTTGCGATCTTCGACGCCTGCACCTCCGCGCTGATCGAGCGCGCGCTGGGCATGACCAAGCCAAACTACCTCCGGACGTACGATTTCTCCGGACATCCGCTGGTCAATGTGCACTGCCGCTTTCTCGCGCCGACCCGGTTCGGCGACGACGTGGCGATCCAGAGCGCGGTGACGGAATTTCGCCGCTCGAGCTTCGACGTGCGCCACCGGCTGACCAAAGACGGAACGCTCGCGGTCGAGGGCTCCGAGACGCGGGTCTGGGTCAGGGGCGATGCTGCACGCGGAGAGATGAAAGCCGCGCCGATGCCGCCGGAACTGATCGCGCGCCTGACGCAGGGCTGATGCGGCCCGCCGGATCAGCCGCAATGGACTCCTGCCGACCAAGCCTGTAACAACCCGGGTCTGTAGCATTCGAAGTCCACACGGCAGCGGGCGAAAACAGCATACCCGCACCTCAGCCGCAACAGTCAGGCAAAGCTCGGAGGCCGCAGATGCGGATCGACGCCTATACGCATTTTTTTCCGAAGAAATTCTTCGACAAGTTCCTGGAAGTCTTCGGCGAGTACAAGGACATGGGCAAGCGCATGCGCGCCATACCGGCACTCCACGATCTCGATCACCGCAAGAAGATCGTGGACGGCTTCAAGGACTATGCCCAGATCCTCTCCTACCCGCAGCCGCCCATCGAGAATCTGGCCAGATCGCCGGCGCAGATCGACGAGTTCATACGCCTCATCAATGACGGCTTTGCCGAGCTGTGCGCCAAGGAGCGCGATCATTTTCCCGGCTGGGTGGCCCAAGTTGCGCTGGGCGCGCCGGACGCCGGCGTGCGCGAGGCCGAGCGCGCCATAAAGGAGCTCGGCGCGCTGGGAGTGCAAATCTACACCAACGTGGGCGGCAAGCCGCTCGACCGTCCGGAGTACGAGCCGTTCTGGAAGAAGATGACCGAGCTCGGCAAGCCGGTCTGGATCCATCCCGCGCGCGGGGCCGAGATGCCG
>DASXIG010000359.1:0-6512 GCA_036498105.1 Xanthobacteraceae bacterium
ACCAAAGAAGTCGGCGGCAATCTCATCGCCGGCACGATCAACACGACCGGCAGTCTGGTGATGCGCGCAGAGAAAGTGGGCCGCGACACCATGCTCGCCCGGATCGTGCAGATGGTCGCGGCCGCGCAGCGCTCGCGCGCGCCGATCCAGCGCCTCGCCGACCAGGTCTCCGGCTGGTTCGTGCCCGCGGTCATCGGTATCGCGGTCATCGCATTTGCTGCCTGGGCAATGTTCGGGCCGGAGCCGCGCTACGCCTATGGCCTCGTTGCCGCCGTGACCGTGCTGATCATCGCGTGCCCCTGCGCGCTGGGGCTCGCGACGCCGATGTCGATCATGGTCGGGGTCGGACGCGGTGCACAGGCGGGCGTGCTGATCAAGAACGCCGAGGCGCTCGAGCGCATGGAAAAGATCGACACCCTCGTTGTCGACAAGACGGGCACGCTGACGGAGGGCAAGCCGAAAGTCGTCGCGATCGCGACCGCCGCGGGTTACGACGAGAACGAGGTGCTGCGGCTGGCGGCGAGCGTGGAGAAGGCGAGCGAGCATCCTCTCGCGCTCGCCATGGTCACTGCGGCGCAGGAACGCGGGCTCCCGCTTGCGCAGGTGTCCGGCTTCGATGCACCCACCGGCAAGGGCGTGATCGGAACGATCGCGGGACATCGGATCGCGCTGGGCAATGCAGGCTTCCTGAAAGAGCTGGGGATCGACACGGCTTCCGTGGCGAGCCAAGCCGAACGGCTGCGGCGGGACGCGGCAACGGCGATCTTTGCAGCGGTCGACGATCGCATCGCGGGCGTGATTGCAATTGCCGATCCGGTGAAGGCCACCACTCCCGATGCGCTGAAGTCTCTGACGCGAGAAGGCGTGCGCCTCGTGATGCTCACGGGCGACAACCGTACCACCGCAGAGGCCGTGGCCAAGCGCCTCGGCATCGCGCATGTGGAAGCCGAAGTGCTCCCGGATCAAAAGAGCGGAGTCGTCGAGATGCTTCGTGCGGAAGGTCGGATCGTTGCGATGGCCGGTGACGGCGTCAACGATGCTCCGGCGCTCGCTGCCGCGGACGTCGGCATCGCCATGGGCACGGGAACCGACGTGGCGATCGAAAGCGCGGGCATCACCTTGCTCAAGGGCGATCTGACCGGGATCGTCCGCGCCCGCCGCCTGTCGCAAGCGACCATGCGCAACATCCGGCAGAATCTTTTGCTCGCGTTCGTCTACAATGCCGCCGGCGTTCCGATTGCCGCCGGCGCGCTTTACCCGCTGTTTGGCATTCTGCTGTCGCCCGTTGTCGCCGCAGCCGCCATGTCGCTCTCCTCAGTCAGCGTGGTCGGAAATTCGCTCCGCCTGCGCCGCCTGAAGCTGTGAGGTTTATCCCGTGCTCAGAGAGTCGATCGTGGGCCCCTGGGTCCCGGATCTTCGCTCGCCCGGCCGAGCCGGGCTCGCTCGTCCGGGACACCAAACAGCTCGTGTCCCGGCCGAGCGCAGTGAGGGCGTCTTCGCGGCGCAGACAAGTCTACGCAGTCTGCGCAAGCTTGATTGCGTCCGCGCGAGAGCCGGGACCCAGGGGCCACGCGATCAGTCGATGTTTAGAACACACACACCAAAACCGCGGCGGGAAGCTGCAGCAATGCGGATGTTGCAAGCTCCGGCGCGAGGCATTCGCCTTCCTCTCCGCTGAGAAGATTGCGCCAGCGCCGGCCGGCGAGCTCGGGCGGTATTTTCAAGATCGCATCCGGGCCCGTGCCGCTCGGGCGCCGGGTTGGAAAACGCGCGACCGCAACGAGCATGGCAGTGCCGTCACAGCTGCGCACGAACGCGCAGACCTCATCGGCCTGCTCTCCTTCGGCCATCACGGCCCGGTAATCGCCGCTCACGAACAGATCGGGATGCTGGCGGCGAAACCGCAGAAGCGTGACCACGACAGCCATCTTGAAGCGTCCGTCCTGCCAATTCTTGAAAAGGCTCCCCCAGCCCTCCGACCCGCTTTGCAGAACATCCTCGATCTCCTCCAGAACCTTCGTCCGGCGGCAATAGTCGACGGGGCGGCGATTGTCCGGATCCACCAGGCTGAAATCCCAGAGCTCGGCGCCCTGATAGATGTCGGGGATCCCCGGCAGCGTGAGCTTGAGAACCGTTTGCACGAAGGTGTTGTGCGCGCCGTAACGGGCGACCCGCTCCACGAACGGCAGGAATGCTATCAGAAAGCTGCCGGCGTGCTCGGGCTCGAGCGCAACATCGGCAAACTCGAGCATGGCACTCTCGTACGCCGTATTTGGAGCGGCCCAGGTCGTGTGCACCTTGGCTTCCCGCAAGGATTTGGTCAGCGCGCCCCGGATCCGATGGGCGTAGCTTCGCAGCGCCTCGGGATCGGGCGAGCCGTCCAAGAGCTCAACCGGCCATGACCCGACGAGCATCTGATAGAGCAGATACTCGTCGTTGCGGTCCGGCGGCGCTTCACCGGTGACGTCGCCGCTGCGCGCGCGCAGGATGCGGCTCCAGGCTTGCACATTCTGCGCCCATTCCTCCGGCATCTCCGACAAGACTGCCAGACGCGCGCGCGTATCCTCCCCGCGCTTGGTGTCATGGGTGGAAGTGCCGAGCATCGTATGCGGCCAGCGCTCCGCGCGTTGCGCATTGGCCTTATGGAACGCCGCCAGTGAGATACCGAAGCGATCGGGCTGGCCGCCGACCTCGTTGAGCGCAATGAACCGGTTGCAGCGATAGAACGCCGTGTCCTCGAGGCTCTTGGCCATCACCGGCCCGCTGTATTGCTGCAGCTTCATGGCGCAACGCAGCGCCTTATGCCGGCTGAAGCCGCTGCGCGGCTGCGCCACCAGATCGCCCGAGAACAGCGCTCCGACAAAATCGAAGACGCTCGGATCGATCTCGGGCTGGCTCTTGCGCGCCTGGGCGAGGGCCCATTCCAGATCGCGACGATCCTCCGCCGTCGGCTCGTTGTTGAAATCGATGTAAGTCCGGTAAACGGGGAAGCACGCCAGCACCTCGCGGATCGCGTGCCGCAGAATGTTGCGCGTGAAGTCCTCAGTGCGCGGGTTCTCCCGCGCTACACGCGCTGCTTCGCGCGCAATCGCATTCAATTCGCTGACCATCTCATCGGCCATGATGCGCCGCTTGCAGGCGTGCACGATCTCGGCAAACGAGCGGCTTTCTCCCGTGAAGCCCCTGTACACCTCGTCGAACCCGTGCTCGCCCGCAGGATCGATCAGGATGCCAAGCACCAGGTTGGCGAACTCGTAACCGGTGGTGCCCTGGACGGGCCATTCCGCGCGCAAGGTCTCGTGCGCGGCCAGGATTTTCTCGACCACGAGATAGAACTGCGGGCCGGCTTTCTCGCGCAGGCGGCGCAAGTAACCTTTGGGATCGAGCAAGCCGTCGATGTGATCAATGCGCAGGCCGGCGAGCGTGCCCGAGGTCAGAAGGCGAAGGACCAATGCGTGCGTATGCTCAAACAGTTCGGGCAGTTCCATCCGCAGCCCGGCGAGATCATTGATGTCGAAAAAGCGCCGGTAATTGATGTCGTCGGCTGCCACGCGGAAGTGAGCCACCCGCCAGCTCTGGAGCGCGATGAGACGGTGCAGCTCGCCCCAGGTTTCCAGCTCCCCAGGGGCGCCGTTGATCCGCGCGACCGCTGCTTCGACGGCCTCGCGGACGTCTGCCCAGTTCACGACCAGGGCAGCCAATTCGTGCTTGAGCTCGGTCGCGCGGCGGGCAATCTGCGGCCGCCATTCCGGCAAACCGGCATACGAGTCGCCGAGCCGTTCCCGATCCGGATGCGTGGCTCCAAGAATGCGGTTGTAATGCAGGGGACAGACAGGCAGCTTGTGGCTCGCATGCGCCCAGACTGCAAAGCTGCCCTCGGCGGGATCGAACTTGAGGACGAGCTGGCCCGACTCGAGCACGGTGCCGTACTGGGAGCCGAGAGCGGGGACGAGCAGCTTGTCATGAAGGTAACGCTGGTCGGGATCCCAATCGATGTCGAACCATCCGGCATAGGCGGAATCCTGCCCCCATTCGAGCACGTCCAGCCAGAGCGGATTGTCGGCACCGCCGACGCCCATGTGGTTGGGCACGAAGTCCAGAATCTGCCGCAAGCCGTTTGCTGCCAGCGCGGCGTTCATCCGATCGAATGAAGCGGTATCGCCGAGCTCCGGATTGAGCGCGTTGTGATCGACAATATCGTAGCCGTGGCTGCTGCCGGGCCGCGCCTTCAGGTAAGGCGAGGCATAGAGGTGGCTGACGCCCAGCCGCGCCAGATAGGGCGCGAGTGCGGCAGCTTGATCGAAGCCAAACTCCTTGCGGAACTGCAGGCGATACGTCGCGCGGGGTATTGCGCCGCGACTCGGTCCATTGCGATTCTCATCCGTTGACACGGTGTTCCGGTGTGTTGTGCTCAGGCTTCGATGGACCAGCGGACCGCGAATGGGCCAAATGCTCCGCCGTCCCCGCAATCGCCTTCACGCCAGAGAATGCGCCCGGACGCGGGCGGAAATCGTTCTCTGACGCCGGCTGACAGATTGGCCGCGAGCACGAGGTGCTGGTCCGATTCTGCAAGCGCCCAGCGCACCACCACGGCGCCATCGCCGAGGACTTCAAAACGCCCGCCCGAGCGGATATGCGAGAGATGGGGGATGATGTGCTGGTGCCGGACGGCGAGGATGCGCCGGTACCAATCGAGCCGGCCGGCATGCGGCTCGCGCGCGACGTCCTGCCAGGCAAGCTTGGCCGAGGCAAACGTCTCTTCCGAAAGGGGATCCGGGATGCGCTCGCGCATTGCGGGATCGTGAAATTCGGGAAAGCGCGCGAACTCCTCACGGCGCCCCTTGCGGATGGCGTCAGCCAGATCACCGCCGAAATCGCAAAAGAACGGAAACGGCTGCGTTGCTCCCCACTCCTCCCCGATGAACAGCATCGGAACCTGCGGCAGCAGCAGGTAAACGGCCGCAACCGCGCGCAGCGCGTCTGCTGACACGAGCGTCGTCAGCCGGTCTCCGAAGGCGCGATTGCCGACCTGGTCGTGATTTTGAATGAAAGCGATGAACGCAGGAGGCGGCAGGCTGCCGCTCGGCTCCCCGCGCGCACGTCCGCGATAGGGCATCCACTCGCCCTGAAAGGCAAACCCTTCCGCAAGCGCTCGGCCAAGCTTTACGGTGTCGCCCTTGTAGGCGACGTAGTAGCCGCTCGATTCACCCGTGGCGGCGACGTGGAGGACATGATGAACATCGTCGTTCCATTGCGCGGTGTACCAGCGCGGTGAACCGTCGGAGCGGCGTAAGAGCCGTTTCGCCTCGTTCTCCTCGTTCTCCAAAATCAAATGAACATGCCGCTCCGGCGTGGCCGCATGCACATGATCGGCCAGCTCTTCCAGAATGTGCTTCGCGCTCGTGTCGGCGATGGCATGGACGGCATCGAGCCGCAGGCCGTCGAGGTTGAACTCCTCGATCCAGTAGAGCGCATTCTGGATGAAGAAATCTCTGACCGTCTGAGAGTCTCTCCCATCCATGTTGATACCTGCGCCCCACGGAGTCTTGTGGCGGTTCGTGAAAGCTTCCGGGGCGATGGTGTGGAGATAGGCTCCTTCAGGGCCGAAATGATTGTAGACGACATCGAGCAGAACCATCAGGCCCTGCGCATGGGCAGCATCGATCAGCGCCTTGAAGTCCTCGGGCCTGCCATACGAGGCATCCGGCGCATACGGCAGCACGCCGTCATAACCCCAGTTCCGCCGTCCGGGGAAATCTGCCACGGGCATGATCTCGAGCGCGGTGACGCCTACTCGCACCAGGTGATCGAGCCGCTCGACGGCGGCGAGGAACGTGCCCTGCGGCGTAAAAGCCCCGATGTGGACCTCGTAGAGCACCGCCTCCTCCCACGGCCGCCCCTTCCAGTTGCGGTCACGCCAGGCATAGGCGTTCGGGTCGATCACTTCGCTGGGACCGTGCACATCGTTCGGCTGATAGCGTGAAGCGGGATCGGGAACGCGGGAGCCATCGGGGAGAACGAAGCGATACTGCGCCCCTGCGCCCGCGCGCTCGGTCACAAGCTCGTGCCAGCCTCCGTCTCGAGGCTGCATTTCCAGCTCTGCCTGGCCGGCAAGCTGGAGCCGAATCCGGTTGTGCGAGGGAGCCCAGAGGCGAAAGCGAACTGCGCCATCGGACCGCAACTGCGCGCCAAACGGCATGGCATGTGCGCGCCGCGCGGTGGTATGATCGACTTTCAGCATCGTATCCGGTAAATGGGCCATAAGCCGTTGTGGCCGCTCACGGGAACGGCTCCGCCGCCCGCCGGTTCCGTGATTTCGGCGGAACGCGGGGTTCCCTGCCGCATTGTCAAGGGACACTAGTGTCCCGATCCCGAAATTCGTTTCATCGTGCGGCAAGCCCTTTTACGAATTTCGGAATCGAAGGACACTAGCAAACCTATGATTCTAGTGTGGCTTTGGTTCAGAAGTCCGCAGTCGGACTGGCGGCAAGAATGATGCGGACTTCTGAACC
>DASXIG010000360.1:0-2471 GCA_036498105.1 Xanthobacteraceae bacterium
GCAAGCCCCAGCACGCTCTCATCAAGCCTTATGCGCGCGGAACGAATCGTATCCTGCAGCTCCTGATCGAGGCCATGGGCATGCGCGAGCTCGAAAAACCTGCTCGCCGGGTCATAACGATAGATCGCTCCCGCATCCGCCTTGGCTAGCTGCACCGCCCAGGTAACGATCGTGGCCAGAACGGCCTTGCTGTCTAGCGAGGACGCGACCGCGCGCCCGATCTCCTCAAGCGCCTTGAGCTCGCTTACCGACTGGGCAAGCTCACGCGTGCGTTCCTCGACCTTCTGCTCCAGCCGCGTGTAGGATTCTCGCAGCTGGCTGGCCATTCGATTGAAGTGGTCGGCAAGATCGGCGATCTCGTCCCCGGTTCGCACGTCGATGCGGTGGCCGAAATCGCTAGCTTCCAGCTGCTGCGCGCCGACCTGCAGCGCCCGGATGGGAACGACCATGTGGCGCGCAAACAGGATCCCCGCGACAAGAGCCAAGGTGACACCAAGCGCAAGCAGGAGCGCGGTGCGATCGAGAACGCGATAGACCGGCTGCAGCGCGGTGTTGCGCGCCTGTTCGAAGAAGACACGCCATTCGAGAATTGGAACCGCCGCTGAGGCGGTCAAGACCGAGCGTCCGTCCGGGTCTTTTCCGAAGATCAGAGGCTCTTTTTGTGTCGCCGCACGGACCTGAGGCAAGTCCGCAAAGTTGCTGCCGAGACGAATGTCCGGATTTGAATGGGCCAGCAAGCGTCCTTCCGGGCCCACCACGTAGGCGTCATAATCCTTTCCGATCTGAGTAGGATCGATGAAGCTCGCTACGAACTTGAGACTGATCTCGGCAACCGTCGAGCCGGCATCGCGACCGGAGTGCGGCATTGCGATGGACATGAAGGGATCGAGCCCGTCGAAATAAACCGGCGACAGCCAGATCGGCTGGCCGCGCGCCGCCGTGAACCTGGATTGCCCGAATAATCGATGCCGCTTCCAGTCACGGCCTCCGCATTGCGAACCGCTCGCAGCTGTTCCCGGCCGCTGCTGTCGAGCTGAATGAGCCTCTCGATCGCGGGCACCTCCAGCAGCAGCAGCTGATAGTCTGCCCGGCGCTGCTCCAAGGTGGTGGCGCTTGCGCGTGTGGCAAAGCTTATCTGTCGCTCGATCTCGTCGATGTATTGTTGAATCCGCCGGGCAACTGCATCGGCCTTGTCCGACTGGGCTTTTGCCAAAAGCTCGATCGTGTCGTTGTAGGTGAACCATGTCTCGAGCGCGCCATTCACCGCGAGCACGAATACGACAAGGCCCACGAAGGCAACGACATATTTGCCGAACAGCCCGCGCGGACGGAGCCAGGCGGTGCGCGTCGCTCCGTTCAACGCAGCCCCATGAGCGACAAGTCGGCTTCGACCGGCTTGACCTTGTCACCATCGCGCAGGGAGCTGCCCGCATTCGCCACGACCAGATCGCCCTCGCGCAGACCATCACGGATCTCGGTCTGGGTGTCGGAGTGATATCCGACCTGGACCAGCTTCGTCTCGACCACATCCCCACGCACCACCTGCACGCTCGGACCCTCGGTTCGATGCAGGACCGCCGAATGAGGAACCGATATCCCGCGGCTGCGATTTGCTTCGATTGTGGCGCGGGCGAACATTCCGACCCGCAACCGGGGGTCGCGCTCCAATGATATGCGCGCGCGGCCGAGTTGGGTCCGCAGATCCACTGAACCGGGAACGAGGCGTACCTTTCCGGAAAGCTCGCGGCTGTTTTCGATCTCCACGCGAGCACTCTGTCCTGCGGCCAGCATGGGGATGTGGATGCTCGGAACATCTGCTTCGAGCTCAATCTCGTCATCGGCCGCGATCCGAAACAGAGGCTCTGTCTGCATCTGCGACGCAGTTGCTCCGACGACAGCCGTGCTGCGGGTGATCACGCCGGCCGCGGGCGCCTTCAGGGTCAACGTGGCAGGCCGCTGATCGGCATTGGGGTCCGCTCCTCCGACAGCCTGCCGCGTCAGGCGGGCCAGGGTCTGTCCCGCACTGACCCGGTCCCCTTCGGCGGCCACCACTTCGCTCACCCTGTAGCCCGGAACGTCCAAGGTTACGATTGCTTCCTCGCGCGGCACCAGAAAGCCGGTGACGCGGATTTCGGCTGCAAACCATTCCAGGGTTGCGCGAACCACCGAGACCTGCACCGGCGCTGCCGAGCTTGTCTCGGCGCCCAGCACCCTAGGGCCGGATGACGCGTCCAAGGCTACCAGGGCCAGCAGCATCGTGACAGCCGAGCCGACCTGAGCAAAGACTTTCATTTTGTCGAACCCCGGTGCCATCATTGCAGATCGCGGACGACTCGAAAGCCGTTGGCTGAGTATCTCACATCGGTATCATAGCGGAAACGAGCCGTAGAACGTACACCCTTGGCCGGACTGTCAAACGCGCCTCCGCGCAGGACGCGTAACCGGCACTGTCCCGCGTTCCACGCCGACCC
>DASXIG010000361.1:0-8975 GCA_036498105.1 Xanthobacteraceae bacterium
GATCGGCCCGAAGCTCTTGTGCAGCTCGGAAGTGATGAAATTGAGCCATTCCTGCACGCGATAACGTTCGGTCTTGCCCGCCGGAGGGATCAGGCCTGCATTCGGGTTCTGATCGGCGATCCACTGCACGATGACGGGGCCTTCGGTGAGCCGCTCGCCATTGTCGAGCTCCAGGACCGGCACCTGTCCTTTGGGGTTGATGCTCCAGTAGTCCAGCCCGGATTTAGTCTTCTTTTCCTGATTGTTGACCTGCTCGAGATTATAATTGGCGCCTGCCTCGCGCATGATGATGTGCGGCGAGAGCGAGCAGGCCCCAGGGGCAAAATAAAGCTTCATCACGGTCCTCCTTGAAAACTGCCGGCCATGCCGGCAGGCCGGTGACGTTGCACACTGTCTGCAGCTGCGCAAGCTGAAGCTTTGTAGGGCGGGTTAGCTTGCGGCCTTCAAGGCCGCGAGCGGAACCCGCCGCCGTGGGTTACGGCGCGCGCACGCAGGCAAGCTTGCGCAGTCTGCGCAAGAGAAGGCGCGGGCCTACCCCACCCTACACGCCGAGATAGGCGCGGCGCACGCGATCGTCGGCCAGGAGCTCGTCGCCTGGGCCGGACAGCGTGATGCGTCCGTTTTCGAGCACGTAGGCGTACGCCGCAAGCCTCAGCGAAGCGGCGACATTCTGCTCCACCAGCGCGCAGGTGAGCCCATCGCAATTGAGGTCTCGTATGGTGCGCAACACGTCCTGCACAATCGCAGGAGCAAGCCCCAGCGACGGCTCGTCGAACATGACGAGCTCGGGTGCGCCCATGAGACAGCGGCCGATGGCCAGCATCTGCTGCTCGCCGCCGGACAGCGTACCCGCCCGCTGCGCTGCGCGTTCGGCCAGTACCGGGAAAATGGTGTAGATTCGTTCCAGATTTTGCACGCGACGCGCCCGCGCCCGCGCCAGCATGGCTCCCACTTCGAGATTTTCAGTCACCGAAAGCGTGGGAAATATCTGCCGTCCTTCCGCCACCTGGCCGATGCCCAGGTTGCAAATGCGATGGCTCTCCCAGCCGGTGATGTCGGCGCCGCGGAAGCTGATCCGTCCGCGCGCCGGCCGATGCATGCCCGCAATGGTGCGGATGAGCGAAGTCTTGCCGGCGCCGTTTGCGCCCACGATCGCGACAATCTTGCCTTCTGCAATGTCGATCGAAACGCCGTCGAGCGCCTGCGCATCGCCATGGAATACGTCGATATTCTCGACCCGCAGCATTTATGCGATCGCCTCGGCGCCGAGATAGGAGTGTACCACTGCGGGCTCGCGCATGACCGCCGCGGACGGTCCCTCGGCAATGGCAGCGCCGTGATGCAGCACCAGGACACGTCCGGCGAGCGCGATGACCGCGCGCATGACGTGCTCGATCAGCAGGATCGTCAGCCCGGTGGTGCGATTCAATTCAGTGAGAATGGCTACCATCCGATCGGTTTCGCCGGGACGCAAGCCGGCCATCACCTCGTCCAGCAGCAGGAGTTTCGGCTCGGTTGCAAGCGCCCGCGCCACTTCCAGCCGCTTGCGGTCGGGCAGCGTCAATGTGGAAGCGATCCGGCCCCGTTTGCCGAGCAGATCGAGCCGCTCCAGCACAGCGTGGGCGTGGCGGCGCGCAGCGCGGAGATCGGGGCGATGCAGCATCGCGCCTACAATGACGTTGTCCTCGACGGAAAGCCCGGGGAAAGGCCGGACCAGCTGGAAAGTGCGGCCGATTCCGCGCCGGCAGATCTGCTCGGGCCGAGACCCGTCGATGCGCGCGCCGGCGAAGGTGATAGAGCCGCGATCGGGGGTGATCGCCCCCGCGATGATGTTGAACAGCGTGGTCTTGCCCGCCCCGTTTGGACCGATGATCGCAAAGATCGAGCTTTGCGCGACGCGAAAGCTGACATCGTTCACCGCCAGCAGGCCGCGAAAGCGCTTGCTGATCCCTTGCACGTCCAGCAGGTCGGTCATGGCGCCCGACAATCGTAGGGTGGGTTAGGCGCGCGCGCTCGCGTGTGCAGACTGCGTACACTTTTCCGCGTGCGCGCGCCGTAACCCACCGCGCGATGGTGGGTTATGCTCGTGGCGCAAGGGCGCCCCTCGCTAACCCACCCTACGACTTCAATCTCGAGCCGATCGGTCATGACTTACCCAGACCGAGCTTCGGAACCAGCCACGGCCACACGCCGCCGGGAAGCATGATCACCACGATGAGCAGACAGACACCGTAGAACACCTGCTTGGCTCCCGGCACATCGAGGCCGATCGCAGCCAGCAGGTTCTGCATGATCTCCGATGCTCCGGTGAGCAGGAACGCGCCGATGATGGGGCCGAATGGCGCGCCGATGCCGCCGATGATGGGGCCGAGAATCATCTCGATCGAGCGCGAGATGTGAAACACCTGCTCCGGAAAGAGATTGTTGTAGTAGAATGCGAAGAATACGCCGGCCACCGCGGTCATCGCGGCCGAGATCACAACGGCGATCATCTTGTAACGAAAGGTGTCGATGCCGAGCGCGCGCGCGGCTTCCTCGTCCTCGCGGATGGCCTGCCAATAATAGCCGGTCCGGCTCTTGAGCAGGAGATGGCAGAGCACGAACGCGGCGGCGGTCAGCGCAAGCATGACGTAATAGAACATCATGGGATTGCCGCGCAGATTCCACAGATCGTTGCGCGCATAGTTCGCGACCGGGAGGAAAAAGCCGGCGGAGCCGCCCACCCATCCGAGATGATCGAAGCCGATGCGCGCGAATTCGGCAAAGGCGATCGTGAGGATCGCGAAATATACGCCTCCGACTCTGAACCGAAATGCCAGATATCCGATGAACGCGCCGCATACGGCCGCGATTGCGACGGCGGCGCCCATCCCGATCCACGGTCCGATCCCGAAATCGACATACAGGATCGCGGCCGCATACGCCCCCAGCCCGACATAGATCGCGTGTCCGAGTGAAAGCTGACCGGCAAAGCCCATCATGACGTTCCAGGCCTGGCCGACATAGGCCAGGTAAAGGATCGTGATCAGCACCGTCAGGAGATAGTCGCCGGCGAGCCACGGGGCCGCGCACAAGAGCGCAAGCAAGATGGCCAGCAGCGCGAATGCGCGACCTCGCCTCGCTGCAAGGATGGCTTGCATCAGGTCTTTCGTCCCAGAAGGCCCTGCGGCCGCAGCAGCAGCACCAGTACGAGCAGACCGAAGGAGAACATGCTTTTCGCGGACGGCGTGAAGAAGAGCCCGGCGAGCGCTTCGGTCACGCCGATCAGCACGCCGCCGAGGAGCGCCCCCGGCATCGAACCTAGGCCCCCGGTGATCACGATGATGAACGCCAGCAATGTGTAGGCCGGCCCCAGTGCGGGGGTGACGTCGATCAGCAGGACCAGCATGGAGCCGGCTGCCCCGACGCAAGCCGCGCCGATGCCGAAGGTGAGCGCGTACAGTCTTCTGACGTCAAGCCCGACCACGAGCGCGCCGGTATAGTTGTCGGCGCAAGCACGGATGGCTTTGCCGATCGGCGCAAACTGGAAGAATGCGAACAGCGCAGCTGCGATCACGACGGCGCCGGCAGCGGCATAGGCCTTGGTCGCATCTACGATCAGCGGACCGATGGCGAAACTGTCGAACCCATACGACGTTTGCACGCCGCGGGCATCGGGCCCGAACACGATCAGGAGAACATTGGTAATGATGAGAGCGATCGCGACCAAGAGGATGAACTGGCTGTGCTCCGGCCGGCCGATGAACGGGTTGATGATGCCGGCCTGTAACGCGTAGCCGAGCACGAACAGCACCCCGGCAAGCGGGACGGCGAGGACGAGCGGATCAAGCCCCAACGTCGTGAACAGAACGATGGTCAGGTACATGGCGATGGTCATCATCTCGCCGTGGGCGAAATTGACCACGCGCACGACGCCGAAGATGACGGAGAGGCCCAGCGCCATCAACCCATAGACAAGGCCGGTCAAGAGCCCGCTGATCGCGACGTTGAGATAGACCTCTGCGGGCACGGATCACCCCGCGACGGCTAGGCCGCGTTTCGTGCCGTTAATTTGTAGGGTGGGCAAAGGCGCGCCCCTCCAGATACTCAGGACATGCAAAGTCCCGCGCGCCGTGCCCACGCGGACGTTCATGCCGCGCACAACATCGCAAGCGTTTTCCGGTATCATCGCGGGACGCGTGGGCACGGCGCGCGCTTTGAAACTTCGTCCAAACGGTCCGCTCGTCGTGTGCGCGCGCCTTTGCCCACCCTACAATGCCGGTCAGGCACGTTTGTCGTAAGCGGTCATGGGCAATTCGGCCTTGGCGTTGGACGCCTCCTTCGGCGCAACGGTGAGGAGCTTGCCGCCGCGGTTCTGAATCGCCGCATTTTTCAGCTTGTCGTTCTGTCCCTTGGCGTCGAACTGAATGCCCGGGCCGATGCTGACATTGTCCGTGATATGGGTCGTGCGGATGGCATCGGCGAGCGCCTTCGGGTCGGTCGAGCGCGCGCGCTTGAAGGCATCGGCCGCGACCAGCAGCGCCTCGAACGTGTAGACGTGGTTGGTATTGAGGTTGATGCCCGGATAGGCTTTGGCGAGCGCAGCCTCCAGCTGAGGGGTCAATTTCTTGTGCGGGTCGTACCACGGCACGAAGCTCAGGGGTCCATCGGACATTTTGCCCAAGGTCTTGAGATACTGTTCCTCGTACCAGCCCGGCCCCATGCTGAGCACCGCCATCGGGCTCCAGCGCTGCTTGATGAGCTCACGCGTCAGCAGGATCGCGTCGTTGAGACGACTGACCATCAGCAGGGCGTCGGCGCCGGTGGCCTTGGCTTTGGTCAGCTCGACCGAGAGATCGCGCGCGGTCGGATCGTAGGCGATCTGCTCGACAATCTTGTATGGCATGTCGAACTTGGGGAGCACCGCGCTGATGGCCTGCTGCATCGAGGTGCCGAAGGTATCGTTGGCGTGCATGAACACCACGGATTTCGGCGCGGTCCCGGCAGCCGCGAAGATTTCCTTCTGATTGGTGAAGGCGTCGCTCAGGATCATCGGCGCGGTCGGGAAATTGCGAAACACGAATTTGTAGCCCTGCTCGGTGATCGGCGGGGCCGCGGCGATGTTGATGACAAACGGGATCCCTTTCGGCTCGGCCACCTGGGCGATGGCGGAGCTTTGGCCGGAATCGAACGCGCCGACGAGGAGCTGCGCGCCATCGCTGATCAGCTTCTCCGCCCTTGCGCGGGCAATCTCGACATTGGTCTCGGTGTCGGCGCTCATGATGGTCAGCTCAGGGAGCCCCAGCTCCTTGAAGATCGCCGGCGCTATGTCCACCCCGCGCTGGCAATCCTGTCCGATGCCGGCCTGCGCACCCGAGCGCGGCAGCAGGACGCCGACCTTGAGCGCGCCGGTCTGGGCACGCAGGATGTTCCAGCGCGCTGCGGCGGCGACACCTGCGGCACTCGCAGCCAGGGTGAAGCTGCGGCGCGTAATTGCCCCAAGCACCCCCTTCGTCGGCAACTTGGAACTCATCTGGTTCCTCCCAAATTCAACAGCGTTTCACGGGCGCGCCTATTTCTCTTATTGTTCACTCCGGGATGCAATGGGTCAGTTGCAATAGGCCATGACGGCGCATTACGGCAGAGCGCGGCGGCCACGGGCCGGGCGTCGCGTCCTTGCCCCCTTGCGGATGCGCTTTGCCGCGGTGCAAATGAGAACACGGGATGGGATCAAAACCGAGCCATGGAGAGAGCCTCATGAATCCTGTCGTTGCCGTCATTGCGCCGGGGATGATGGGCGCCGCCGTCGGCAAGCGGCTGGTGGATCATGGGCTCAAGGTGCTCACTTCGCTCAAAGGGCGGACCGAGGAGACGCGGCAGCGTGCACAGGCTGTGGGCATGCTCTCCAGCAGCGACGAGGAGATCGCCGCAGCTGACCTTGTTCTATCGATCCTGCCGCCCGGCGATGCGGTTGCGCTTGCGGAGCGGTTTGCGCCCGCGCTGACCGCCAGCAATAGCAAGCCCGTATTCGTGGACTGCAACGCCGTGAGCCCGAAGACGGTGGAACGTATTGCCGCGGCAATTGCTCCCACCGGCGCGCCGTTCGTCGATGCCGGAATCATCGGGCAGCCTCCGAAACCGGGCGATGCCGGGCCGCGTTTCTACGCCTCCGGGAGCGAGGCGCACCGCTTTGCGCAGCTCCGGGAGTTCGGCCTCGATGTTCGCGTGCTGGGCGGGCCGCTCAGTGCGGCCTCGGCATTGAAGATGTCGTATGCGGGTATCACCAAGGGAACGCAGGCGCTCGGTGCCGCCATGATGCTCGCCGCGACGCGCGGGGGCACGGCCGATGCGCTGCTGGCCGAGCTGCAAGGCAGCCAGGCGCAGATGCTCGGCTGGCTCAAGCGCAGCCTCTCGATGATGCCGCCAAAAGCCTATCGCTGGGTGGCGGAGATGCACGAGATCGCCGAATTCGTCGGCGAGGACCCTGCCGCGCACGAGCTCTATGCCGGCGCAGCGCATTTCTACGAGCAGCTCGCGCAGGATTTTGCGGGCGACCGGAAAGAGGTCGGCGCGCTCGAAGCCTTCCTCGGGAAGGCTGGGAGCGGCTGAAACCGGGGGCCACTACCGAGCATTCGAACCGGCGCCGTAGGCCCGCCGCTCACGCGCGATACTTGATTTTGCTTCGACCTCATGTATATACCTATCCGTATATACAGGAAGAGATGTTCCAACATGGCGACCGCGCGAGTTTTTCGGTCCGGCAACAGCCAAGCCGTTCGTTTGCCGAAGGAGTTTCGGTTCAAAAGCAAGGAAGTGGAGATCTTCCGCCGTGGCGACGAGATCGTGCTGCGCGAGAAGGGTAAGGGACTGGCGCGTGCATTCGAGATTCTCGCCAATCTGCCTGAGGACTTTTTCCCGGAAGGCCGACAAGATACGCCGCCGCAGAAGCGGGACGGCATCTGAATGGATGCCCGCTTCCTTCTCGATACGAACATCTGCATTTACATCCGGCGGCAAAGTCCGCCCCAGGTCCTGGCACGATTTCAACGGTTGCAGCCGGGAGAGGCCGTGATCTCAGTGATCACCCATGGCGAGCTCATCTACGGCGTTGAGAAGAGCCGCTTGCGCGAACAGGCGGCGAGACAGCTCACGGAGCTCATAGGGTTGTTGCCGGTGCTTCCGCTCCCGTTGCAAGCCGGCCAAAGCTATGGCGCGATCCGCGCCGCCCTGGAAGTCCGGGGCGAGACGATCGGCAACAACGATTTGTGGATTGCTGCCCATGCGCAGGCGGCAAGACTGGTACTGGTCACCAACAATGAAAGCGAGTTCCGGCGCATCCGGGGCCTGAAGATTCAGAACTGGGCGGCTTGATATTGGGATCCCGTCCGGCCTTCGAACCGCACACGCTTGCGTTGGCGGTTGGTAGCGCGGGTTGGCGCGGCTCGGGCGTACCCATGCAATCTCCGAAAAAAGCCGCGCGTAACCCGCCGCAAACGGGCCGGATCTCTGCACCCGGCGCAAGCCATCGAAAGATCTTGCAGTCGATTTTGCAACTTGCGATCTATAGACATTGAAACACGCGTCATGCACAAACGGATATCCTTTAGGACTGTGTCGAAGCCCGGGCGAGAAATCGCGCCGGGCTTTTGCATGGCCCCCGGCCAATAGTCTCAGCCGCTGGCATCGGAGGAGGACGCGCCAACGAGAACGATGACCACATCATCTTTCGCTGGCAGTGGCGAATGCGACGGTCGGGTCGCTATTCCCTGTTCCGTCCCTGTTCCGTCCCTGATATTTTGGCCGGGTTCTCCAGGTTTGGCGGGCTATTTCGCGGGTTTTTGCATCCGTCCCTGCATTTACAGGGATTACAGGGGACGACGCGCGGCGGCCGGACATGACGGAGTAGGCGGTCTCTCTCACCATGTGTAATGCACGGTGCCCGCGTAGGTCTGCGAGTGTGACGCGAACTCGCCGTCGAACTTGCCGAGCAAGGAGACGCCGTTGACGAGCCGCAGATTGCCGGCGTTGCGCCGTTGACGATGAAGCTCGCGCCCGGCAGCGCCTCGAACGTCGGCATGAGGCTCGGACTACGCGCAGCTGCCCCCGCGCACCAACGGTGTCAAAGCACCCACTCAACCCTGAGGCGGAAAATGGCTTGTAGATTCGGTTGTTTTAACAAGCAGCCTCAATTTTCTCCCGCCTCGGTTGCGCCAATCCAGGTCGGCGCCTATCATCGATCTTGCCGGTGCCGGCAGCCTCTCGGGGTGCATGCGTGTTAGCTGCCGGCCGCTGCCGCGGCATCAAAAAAGTATCGTGCTCCTCCCTTGAGCCGTACTCTCTCATCGCGATGATCGGCTTCTCGGAAGTCACGCGTGATGCAATCCGCCCTCTGCTAGAAGGATGCTTCGGGTACAGAGTTCCAGGGAGCGGCTGATGTCAGCTGCCGGTGGGACCTGACATCGTTGGCGTGAGAAGGCTCGGCAGGTTATGACCCCATCGCGGACATTTCTCACTAACGCCAAAATGAATTCATAGACAGGACCCACGGAACGGGCGGTTGCAGTGAACAAGAAACAGCAAAAACACCTTTCCGAGACATGCCAATGCGGCAAGGTGAAATTGGAGGCGGTCGGCGCGCCGATTCTGACCGCTTGCTGCTACTGCGCGAGTTGCCAAGAAGCCGGAAGGCGCTTCGAGCAACTGGCTTCCGCGCCACCCATCCTCAATCCCGACGGTGGAACAGACTACGTCCTATATCGAAAGGATCGCGTGCAATGTGTGACGGGCGAGGAGTATCTTGAAGAGCACCGTCTGAAGCCTGATTCTCCGACCCGGCGGGTCATCGCCACATGTTGCAATTCGGGAATGTTCCTCGACTTTACCAAGGGACATTGGCTGACGATGTACCGGAATCGGTTTCCGGCAGGTGCTCCGCCCGTTGAAGTGCGGGTCATGACAAAAGAGCGACCACATGGCGTCGCGCTTGCTGATGACTT
>DASXIG010000362.1:0-5185 GCA_036498105.1 Xanthobacteraceae bacterium
CTTGCAGCCGGCCGGAGGGCCATGGCCGAAGGCGGCTTCCCAACGGGCTGGGTCGTCGCCAAGCTCGCCGTACCTGGCGCTTCTGCCAGCGCCATGGGTTCGGCTCGGGGGCTTTTCACTGCTTTTGTCTGTAGTATAGCCGGTGAGGGCTCTGCGAGCAGGGGCACGGATGGAATTTCAGTTGCGGGCGAGATCGGCAAAGAGACAAACAATTCTTCTTCGACCTCCGCATCGCTGTCGATCGAGGAGGGGACAAACAGTTCGCGCTCGATCTCAAGCATGTAATCGGAGTCTTCCGTTTCTGACGCGGCCGGAAATGGTACCGCCCGCGCTGGGAATCTCGATCGAACCGCTTCCTCCGGTGGCTTCACCGCCGTCTCCCATGCCTCGGCCAGGATTTCCTCATGCGGTTCTTCAAATGGCTCGGCGGCCGCGGCAACATCCGGCTCCGCCGTTGTTGCGGCGGCTGCGTCGGCCGAAGTTTCCGGTTCTGCCGTCTCGGCCGCGGCCTCGATGGGTAAGGGCGGGAAAGCGGCGACAGTGACTTCGGCAGGCGATTCAATCGTGCCCTCCGGCTCAGCCTCGTCGCCTGCCGCCGGGGGGGATAAATCGGCAGCGGCAGTTTCGGACGTTTCAAATGGCGAGGGCGCAAGCAGCGCCGTGGGCGCTGCCGCCATCTGATGATCATCGATGGGCAAGCCGCCCGGCGCGGCCTCGGATGGACTTTGTGCCACGCCCCAATCGGCGGCCGGCCCTGACTGATCGCGTGGGATGAGCGTCGCCTCGGTTTCCGAATGATGCTGATCCGTGTCGGTAGCTTCCGGTGGGATGATGCCCCCCTGTTCCCCAGGAGCGGCGGTTTCCGCCTCGGCTACGGGCTGCATATCCGTGACTGCGAAATTCGCGAACGCCGTCTCCGGTTGCGGCCGGGCCATCGCATCTGCACTCGGAGCCGTAGCCGGCGGAGGGATGGAGTCTTCCCCCTCAGGCCCATTCGTATGCGACTGCTCTGCCTCTTGCGAGGGCGGGCCGGGGAGGGCCGTCAGAGCCATTGATACAATGAATGTCGAAGGGAACGCCCCTTTCTGCAACTCATGTCGATACGCGGCAAAGGAGTGACTTACGTTTGCCGCTATCAATGGCGTTCCGGCGGAGAATGTAGCGGAGGGAGATTCAGCCGTGGACTCGGTCTGTTCTGGTCGAAGCGGAATCAGACCTTCTCCGACCGATTCCCCCAAGGTCTGGAAGAGGCGGGCTCTGCTGCCGCGCGTGATTCATTGCCTGGCTCGGTTTCAGAATGGGTCTCGCTGAGGTTCTCAGTAGCATCGGCCGGTTCAGGATCGGTAAGCGCTTGCCCGGCTTCATCATCTTGAGGAGGCAGCGAGGGTATCATGTCCTGAGGACTAAGCTGGGGCGCCGCGAAGTCGCCCACGGGTTGTTGCTCATCGAGGTGCCCGTGCGGCAGGAGCGCCTCTGTGAGCGCAGGAACCACTTTTTCCCACACCGGCGAGAGCTCGGGAGCGACTGCCTCTTCAACCGATGCGCTCAAGACCGAGAACGGTTGCAAGTCGGACGGGTCCACCTCATCCCCAGCAACCGGCGTGGCGACCTCTTCCGTGGCCTCAATCTGATCATCCGCGCAGTTCAGCTCCGGCTCCTCATGCATGGGTGCCCACTCATCGACGGGCTCCGCGGACATGTCCGCCTCCATGCCGGGCGGCAGCTCTGCATGTGCGGCTGGCGTGTTCGACATCGTCGGCGCCACGCAAGCCGCCTCCAACCCATCATGACCGAGAACCTCCGGCCCCGGCGCGTCCGTCGGAGCAGCAGCCTCAAGCCTTTGTTCATGGACCTCGAGTTTCGCCTCAGGCCCCCCCGCCGAGGCGGTCTCATCTGGCACGTCCAGGCTACCCGGAAGCACTTCATCGGCGGTGTGCAACGTTGCAGAATCCGCCGCGGGGGGTGCGGCCCGCAGATCGTCTGTTGACGGCTCTAACGGTGGTTCGCGCTCTCGCTCCTGGGGGCGGTCCGATGCAACCTAAAGCGAGGGAGACCGGATGGAGCACGTTCGGGTTCAGTTGGTTCCATATCGGGTTCGGCATAGCCGATCCCTGGTTCAGCGTGATTCGGTTGCGTTTCGATCGGGTCCCAGAGCTGGTCCGGGGAAGCCGATGCGGCTGTATGGTCCGGCGGGGGAGGCGGCGGTTCCCAATGAAACGGCTCGACCGCAATAGGAGTAAGCTCGAGCTGCTCTCCCGGATTCTCGGCACCAATCTGTCTGCTGCGGCCAACGACCAGCGGCTCGACGTCGATTTGGCCGCTGGTCTCCAGATCAGGGAGTTCTGCTGCGGTGGAAGAAGAAGCATCTTCTGCGAGCGGGACGTGAAAGTCAGGCGACGCGTCCGCCCCCCGGTCGTCGGCAGTGATCTGAGCAGCTTGCCCAAGTTCCGGTTCTTCCGCGGGCACATCAGCGGAAATAGGGTCTCCCGCTGGGACCGCCGGTTCGCTTGCCGCGGTCCTGTCCTTCACCCCGATGAACAGCTCCCCGGTCTCAGCGTCCTGAAAGGTCCGGGTTTCCGACGCGCTATCGGGGTTTGCAACGAACTCCGCAGGCGGCGCATTCTCTACGTCTGCTTCCCCCGAATGGGCGCATGCTTCGATCATGCTGCCGATTCGTCGTTCGAGATAACTCAGCACCTCGTTGAGCTTCCGCGCGCGGTCGTCGGTCGGGCCTTGCAGTGAGGACGCTGCCAGAATTGACGATGCCAGAGTCTCGATCTCCTGACAGGTGGCAGGATCGAACCCACGCTCACGCATGGTCCATGCCACGTCTCGGAGTCGTTCAGCCGTATCATGGATGTCGCGACGCGCAACATCACTGTTTTCATCGACGACTGTCGTGTGGCCCTCTGCGCCGGAGTATTCCTTGGGACGCGCGGGCTCGGTGCGCGCCTGCGCAATCGCGCGTGCCATTTCGAGCAGCTCGGCACGCATCCCGGGATCCGCTTCCTGACCGCGTTCGCCGCGCATAAGGTGTTCAAGGCGCTCGATTGCGGTAAGGACGAGCTGGGTATCGGCGTTTCGATTCCGGCGCGCATATTCCTCGAGGAACCAGCGCCCGCGCGCGCTCTCCATCACCGTGGCGCAAATGGCGTCGTAGTTGCTCTCCTCCGCAAGAGGAGGTGAGATTCTGGACAGAGCGAAGGGTTCTTCCGCCATGGCACTAAATTAATGTTCAGTAGCAACGAACAGCATGATCGAGCCCGAATCGCAATCGAGGTGACCATTCATCCCCAGATACCCACAGGCGCGGCGTTTGCGTGGCGGCTTGCCTTTTTTTACGCGGCGCTCTGCATGGCGCTCGGTCTGCAAATGCCGTTCTTGCCGGTCTGGTTTATCGCCAAAGGCTTCGACGCTGGTTCCATTGGAATCGTTCTGGCGATACCTCTGGTGGCGCGGCTATTTGCCATTCCGATCGCAACGCGCATTGCCGACCGCCATGATTCGGGGCGCGCCGTTATCATTATTTGCTCGGTTGCGGCGGTCACGGGTTATGTCGCCGTCGGGGTTGCATCATCGCCTGCCGCCATAATGGCAGCTGTCGGGCTTGCCTCTTGCTTCTATACGCCATTGATGCCGCTTGCCGATGCCTACGCTCTGCGCGGGCTTCCGCAGCACGGAAAGAGCTATGGACCGGTGCGCCTGTGGGGGTCGGCAGCTTTTATTGCCGGTACGCTCGGTGGCGGGTGGCTGCTCGACCTTATCGCCGAAATCCAGCTGATTTGGGCAGTGGTCGCAGTGCTGATCCTCAACGCCGCAGCGGCTTGCGGCCTTGGCCCGCTCGGCACGCATCGGTCAGGCACACCCGCGCAGCACGCGAGGGTCGCTACGCTCCTGCGCGATGTGCGTTTGCTGGCCGTTGTGATTGCGGCGGCGCTTATTCAGGCGAGCCACGCCATCTATTACGGCTTTTCCGCCCTGCAATGGCAGTCTGCGGGACTCGGCGGCATCACCATCGGCGCGTTATGGGCTCTCGGAGTTCTGGCTGAGATCGTGCTGTTTGCGGTCTCGGCCCGCCTGCCTTTCGGTCCGCTCACGCTCCTGCTTGCGGGCGCTGCTGGAGCGGTGCTCCGCTGGGCCGCAATGGCGCTCGATCCGGAGCCCGTTTGGCTTGCGATACTGCAATGTCTGCACGCGCTGTCATTTGGAGCAACGCATCTTGGCGCGCTTGGCGCGGTCGCACGCGCGGCTCCTGCGGGGCTCGGTGCCTCGGCTCAGGGTTATCTCGCCGTGGTGCTGGCCCTCGTCATGGCAGCTGCAATGGGAATTTCCGGCGAGCTCTATGCGCGCTGGAACGTCCATGCCTATGCCGCAATGGCGCTTCTAGCGGGGCTCGGAAGTCTGCCCCTGCTCGCACTGCTAAGAAAGCGCTAATTGCAAGTAGGGTACATCGCCGCGAGATCGCGCCCGCTGAGATACATCATGCGCGGAGTGAGCCCGCCGCGTTCTTTGATCCAGATACGCACCCGCTCCGGATAGATATCCATCAGCAACTGGGTGGCTGCTTTGCTGGTTACCGGGCGCCCGTCCTGGCCCGGATTCCATGCGGCATGGAAGCCGAGCTTGGCCCGATGGGTGACGCAGATGCGCTCATGCGGGATGACGCCGAGCACCATGGTGCAGGCGGAAAAGCATGGCCCATCGATGACCACGCGTTCGCCGGAGTCCTTCAAAGCCGTGAGCTGCTCGAGATAGGGTCCGATCTGTCCTCCTGGGTCCGCAACGATTCGGACCGTCGCCTGTGCAGTCGTCACCGCCAGCGCCGCCATGACGGCGCCGGCCAGAACCGCGGCAAATCGCATGCTTTTCCCCCGCCCATTCAAACCACGGCGCTCGCTTTTTCCCCGGACGAGCGCCGCCCCGCACGAATATCTGGAAAGGAAATGTGTGATAAATAAGGAACGGCTACCCCCAAAACTCCCTTACTGGAGGGTTAACGAAGCTTCCTTCGTAACGAAGCCCGCCCGGCCGGTCGCGCGCGAGCAGAAGGGGCCCGTCGAGATCCACCACGCGCGCGCGCTGCGCCAGGTAGACGGCAGGCGCCATGGCCAGCGACGTCGCAACCATGCAGCCCGCCATCAGCGTAAAGCCACGTCGCTCAGCCTCCTTCGCCATAGCCAGCGCT
>DASXIG010000363.1:0-2983 GCA_036498105.1 Xanthobacteraceae bacterium
CGGGTCGCCCTTGCCCGCGCGCTCGCCCCGGACCCGGCCATCGTGCTCGCGGATGAACCGACCGGCAATCTCGACGAGACCACCGGGGCGGAGATTATCGAGCTTCTGTTCTCGACCCATCAGCGGCGCGGCACCACGCTCGTGCTCGTAACCCATGACCCGGTGCTCGCGGAGCGGTGCGACCGGATCCTCATGCTGCGTTCCGGGCGCATCGAGCGCGAGCCCGGCTCGCGCGTATCCAAGCCATGATCACGCCCTCGCAGTCGTTGCTGCGACCGTCAGAGCGGTCCGCACGCACCGGCGACAACCTGGTGCTCGCGCTGCGCATAGCGTTGCGCGAAATGCGCGGAGGACTGCGCGGCTTCTACGTGCTCATTGCGTGTATCGCGCTCGGGGTCATGGCGGTTGCCGGCGTGAGCTCGGTCGCCTCCGGGCTCGTCAACGGATTCGCGCAGGAGGGCCGGACGATACTGGGCGGCGATCTCGCATTTTTGTTGAGCTTGCGCGAAGCCAGTGCCCCTGAGCGGGAATTCCTGGAGCGGCAGGGCCAGGTCTCTCGCTCCGCCACCATGCGAGCCATGGCGCGCGCGCAGGACGGACAAGCCGCGCTGGTGGAGATCAAAGCCGTCGATGCTTCCTATCCCCTCTACGGAAAAGTGATCCTCGACCCGGATCGACCGCTCGGCACTGCGCTGGCGCTCGACGATGGGGTATTCGGTGCAGCGGCCGATCCGGCGCTCTTGGCCCGATTGGGACTTGCGCTTGGCGAGCGAATCAGCATCGGCGCGGCAAAGATCGAGATACGCGCGGTGCTGACCTTCGAGCCGGACAAGCTGGCCGGCGGTATCGGGTTCGGACCGCGTATTCTGATCAGTGAATCAGCGCTGCGCGCGAGCGGCCTCCTGCAGCCCGGCAGCGTGGTGCGCTGGTATTATCGGCTGCGACTCTCAGGATCGGATGAGACCGACGCTTCCTTGCGCGCCGTGACCGAGGCCGCGCAGGCGCAACTGCCCGAAGCCGGCTGGGAGATCCGGTCGCGGGCCAACGCTTCTCCCGCACTTGCGCAGAACATCGAGCGGTTCACCCAATATCTCACTCTGGTCGGGCTTTCGGCGCTCCTGATTGGCGGCGTGGGCGTTGCCAACGCCGCCAAGGCTCACCTCGACCGCCGGCGCGAGGTCATCGCCACGCTTAAATGTCTGGGCGCCACCGGAAGACGGGTATTCGTGATTTATCTGTTCCAGATCCTGGCATTCGCGACACTGGGAGCGATACCCGGGCTTGCAGTGGGCGCCGCACTGCCGTTCCTCATCGCCTGGGGCTTTGCCGCCCTGCTGCCGTTGCCGATCGAGCCGGTGCTGCACGTGGGCGATCTCGCGCTGGCATTCGTTTACGGGATTCTGACCGCGGCCGCTTTTGCCATGTGGCCGCTCGGACGCGCGCATGATGTTTCGGTCTCGGCGCTTTTTCGCAGCGACACGAGCAACGCATGGCGCCAGCCGCGGAAGGCCTACATGGCCGCAACCGCGCTTTCCATTGCCGGTCTCGCCGCGCTAGCGGTGGCGCTCGCCTATGATCGCCGGGTTGCCGCTATTTTCGTCGTGGCCGCGGCTGCGGTCTTCGCGCTGCTCTATGGGCTGGCGCGGCTGCTCATGCTGCTTGCACGCCGCATGGTGCGCCTGCGCTCACCGGTGGTTCGTCTTGCCATCGCGAATATCCATCGGCCGGGCGCGCTCACGCCCAGCGTTGTGCTGTCCCTCGGAATGGGATTGACGCTCCTGATGACCGTCATCGGAATCGATGGAAATCTGCGCCGGCAATTCCTGGCAGCACTTCCGGACAAGGCGCCGAGCTTCTATTTCATCGACATTCCCGCGGCGGAAGTGGACAAATTCAGCGCTTTCGTGCGGACGATTGCATCCGGCGCGACGCTCAACGAGGTCCCGATGTTGCGCGGCCGGATCGTGGCCGCAAACGGCGAGCCGGCCGACCAGATCAAGCCGGCGCCGGAGGCCGCCTGGGCGTTACGGAGCGACCGCGGCATTACCTATGCGGAGAACTTGCCGCCGGGGTCGCGCCTGGTGGCAGGGCAATGGTGGCGGCCGGATTACCAAGGTCCCCCGCTTGTCTCGTTCGAGCAGCGCATTGCGGACGGTCTCGGGCTGAAGATCGGGGATACCGTCACGGTCAACGTGCTCGGCCGCAACCTCGTCGCCACCATTGCCAATTTGCGCGCCGTCGATTGGCAAAGTCTCGGGATCAACTTTGTGATGGTATTTCCGCCGTCCACGTTTCGCGGCGCGCCGTCCACGTATATCGCAACGCTTACGTACCCGGCCGGAGGCACGAGCGAGCAGGAATTCAGGCTGCTCAAGGCGGTGGCGACTGCATTCCCGGCCATAGCCGCCATGCGCGTCAGAGACGTGCTCGACAGCGTCGGGAATACGGTCACCAATCTCGTGCTGGGGATTCGTGCTGCAAGTGCGCTGACGCTGATCGTCGCTATTCTTGTTTTGGCGGGCGCGCTCGCCGCCGGGCATCGCCGGCGAGTCTATGAAGCGGTGATCCTCAAGACCCTGGGCGCGACGCGCATGCGCCTGCTGTGGGTTTACGCGATCGAATACTTCGTCCTCGGCGCGGCGACGGCAGTGCTGGCTCTGGCGGCGGGGACAGCCGCGGCTGCCTTCGTCCTCGGCCGTTTCATGCACCTGCCTTTCTTTTGGCTTCCAGGACCATCGGTACTGTGTTGTGTCGTGACGGTTGCTTTGGTCGTGGCGCTCGGGCTCGTTGGCACCTTCAGGGCGTTGGGACAAAAACCCGCGCGCATACTGCGCGATCTCTGAGCAAAGGGGCACTAGCAAAGCTATGATTCTAGTGCCGCTTTTCGATTTGAAGTTCCTTTACGAGTTCGCGGCTACCACTGTAGGAACTTCAATCGGCGGCACTGGCCGGGCGCGGACAGGTACTTGCCAGCTGGATGGAC
>DASXIG010000364.1:0-4030 GCA_036498105.1 Xanthobacteraceae bacterium
CGCAAGGATGGCGGCGATGATCGTGCGAATACGTGGCATGAAAGCTCCCCGGAAGGCTGCGCGAAGGTTGCAAGCGTGCTGGTATTACGCAGCAAAACCGCTGAACCGCATCTGAACAGAAGAAGCCAAGACTAAGGCAGCCTGAAGACAAGAAAGTTCCAATCGGTGCGAACGCTCCGCTATTGATGCGCGGTCATGCCCCTGACTTTGCTGCCGATCCCCGGTGTTCCGCTCGTCCGTCCGGGCGATGATCTGGCTGAGCTGTTGATCCGAGCGTGCGGGCGCGGCTCGGTGTCACCGAGCAATGGCGATGTTCTGGTCGTGGCTCAGAAGGTGGTGTCAAAGGCGGAGGGCCGCTACGTCGATCTCGCAACGGTTGCGCCTTCTGCGCGGGCGCGAAGCCTCGCAGCCGAAGTGGACAAGGACCCCCGCCTGGTCGAAGTCATCCTCGGAGAGTCACAACGCGTGGTGCGCCGGCGGCCGGGCGTGTTGATCGTCGAGCACAGGCTCGGGTTCGTGCTGGCGAATGCAGGGGTTGATCGCTCCAACGTCGATCCGGATGCCGGGAACGAGCCCGTGCTTTTACTGCCCCGCGATCCCGACGCTTCGGCCGCGAAACTGCGCGCCCGGCTCGAAGCGCATTTCGGCAAGACGGTTGCAGTGGTCATCAGCGACAGCTGGGGGCGGGCATGGCGCCAGGGCACCGTGGGCGTCGCGCTCGGAGCGGCGGGACTGCCCGCGCTCATGGATCTGCGCGGGAGCCCCGACTTGTTCGGCCACGAGCTCCGCGTGACGCAGACCGGATTTGCCGATGAGGTCGCAAGCGCGGCTTCCCTGCTGATGGGACAAGCGAATGAAGCAACCCCAGCGATCCTCGTGCGGGGGCTTGCATGGTCCGGTGAACCGGCCCCGGCGCTTGCATTGATCCGTCCGCCGGAAGAAGACCTGTTCCGATGAGCCCGGGGCGCACACGCGTGGTCGCCATCTGCGGGGGGATCGGCGGGGCGAAGCTGGCGCTCGGCCTCACGCGCATCCTGCCGCCGGGCGACCTCGTGGTGATCGTCAACACGGCCGACGATTTTGAGCACCTCTCGCTTGCAATCTCCCCCGATCTCGACACCGTCATGTACACCCTCGCCGGGCTCGACGATCCCAAACGCGGCTGGGGCCGGCGCGATGAAACCTTTAGCTTCATGTCGGCGCTCGCTGCGCTCGGCGGGGAGACCTGGTTTGCGCTCGGGGATGGGGACTTGGCGATCCATATCGAGCGTACGCGAAGGCTGCGCGCGGGCGAAACCTTGTCGAGCATCGCCGCCGATTTCTGCCGCCGGCTCGGCGTCAGGACGAGCGTTGTGCCCATGAGCGACGACAGGGTCCGGACCCGGGTGGACACCGACGAGGGCATGCTCGACTTCCAGGATTATTTCGTGCGCCGGCGTTGCACGCCGGTGGTCCGGAAAGTCGTCTATGAGGGCGCCGAACGGGCGCGCGCGCATCCCGATGCGCTCGCAGCCTTGCAGGAGCCGAGCCTGCGGGCGGTGGTGATCTGCCCGTCCAATCCGCTCTTGAGCATCGAGCCGGTGCTTGCCGTAGGCGGCATGCGCGATACGATCGCGCGCTGCGCGGCTCCGGTCGTCGCGGTGTCCCCCATCATCGCGGGCCGCGCGGTCAAGGGTCCGACCGCAAAGATGATGGCCGAGCTCGGCCTTCCCGTTACTGCCGCTGCAGTGGCGCACCGTTATGCGCAGCTGCTCGACGGCTACGTTCTCGATCACGCCGATGCAGCTGGGGCGGCTGCGATCGGCATGCCCACGGCAACAGCGAACACCCTGATGATCACGCTGGAAGATCGTGAGGCGCTCGCACGCGACGTGCTGGCGCATGCCGATGCGCTGGCCGCAGCGGCGGAAAGCGGATGAAGCCTGTCCGCAAGATTTGCGCGGTCGTGCCAGTCAAGGAGACCCGGGCGGCCAAGCAGCGGCTCGCAGGAATCCTCACCGGCGAGCAGCGTCAGTTGCTGGCCCAAACCATGTTCGAGGACGTGCTCTCCGCATTGGCGCAGGCTGCCGGCCTCGCTGCAATTCTGGTCGCGACGGTCGATCGGGCCATTGCGGAGATCGCCGGCCGCTATGGAGCCGAGGTATCGGAAGAAGCGGCGAGCGAAGGACATACCGCCGCGGTGGCCGCAGCGGCGGGGAGACTCGACGCGTCGGGCTTCGACTTGCTCACCGTGCCCGCGGATATTCCGCTTTTGCAGTCGGAAGACATCCGGCAGTTGCTCTCGGTTCACCACGCGGCGGTCGACGCAGAGGCGCCCCGCTTCACCATCGTGCCAGCGCGCGACGAACGCGGCTCCAATGCGGTGCTCTGCTCGCCCGCAGGCGCGGTGCCGCTGCGATTCGGCGAAGACAGTTTCTTACCTCATCTCGCCGCTGCCAGGACGCGGGGGCTCGAGCCGCTGGTCCTCCGTCTGTCGCATGTAGAGCTCGATATCGATACACCGGAAGACCTGGCCGCGCTGCTGCGGGAGCGAGCGCCCACGCGCACGCATGCGCTGCTTGCAGCGTGGGGGCCCCTACCCCTACGGTTCAACTCGGCCGGAACAGGAAGCGATGGAGCGGCGGCGCTATAAGATCGCGGTGCTGGGCGGGACGGGAGCGCAGGGCAGCAGCCTTGCATTGCGCCTGTCCGCCGCAGGGCACGAACTCATCATCGGCTCACGCGACTCGGCGCGCGCGCAAGACGCGGCGTCACAGCTGAGCGCGCGCAGCGGCGCGATGATCACCGGCGCCGAGAACCGCGTCGCGGCCGGCGACGCGGAGATGGTGATTCTCACCGTTCCATATGCCGTGCAGCGTTCCACAGTCGAAGCCGTGCGGGATCAGTTGCAGGGCAAGCTCCTGGTGGACGCGACGGTGCCGCTCGCGCCTCCAAAAGTTGGAACGGTGCACTTGCCGGAGGGCCGTTCCGCGGTCGCCGCGATCCAACAATTTGTCGGAGAGAGAGTGCGCGTGGTTTCGGCTTTTCAGAACGTCTCGGCGCAACATCTCACCGAGCTCGACCACGAGGTGGATTGCGATGTTCTCGTCTGCGGCAACGATCGCGACAGCTGTGAGACCGTCATCGGTTTGTGCGGGGATATCGGGCTGCGCGGGCTCTATGCCGGCTCGATCGACAACTCCGCTGCGGCGGAAGCGCTGACCTCCGTTCTCATCACGATCAACCGGCGATACAAGGTGGCCGGCGCAGGGATCCGCATCACCGGCCTGAAAACATAGCCTCCATCTCCCGGCGTACCTTTACCGCGAGATCGGTTTCGTCATAGGCGACGTCGTTCCATTTGAGACATTCGCCTTCTGCCACGGCACGATTGAGTCGCACCCCGTGCGCCAGCCCGAGCGGCAGCAGGCCCTCGTTCAACGAGCGTTCCGCCGGCACCTGCTTCCCCCAGACGCGATACCCGCCCTCGCCGTCGAGGACTTCACCGGCCTTGAGCGCGCGTTTGGCGGTTGCGGCCACGTCGGAACGAAAACCGGTGGGCGCACCGGTGGGCTCCCGCCGCAAGGCCGCGCTCGCTACCGAGATGCCGAGCTCGAGCCCGATCATGTGGATCGGGCGATAAAGGGCTGCGTACCGTCCGCTTCGGTCCGGCAGCATGGCATATTCCGAAAAACAGCGGCGCGCATAATCGCTCCCGCTTTCGATGACGATATAGGTTCCGAGCGCGAGATGATGCGGAACGTCGCGGCCGTTGCGGTCAACTGACGAAACGACCTCCGTTACCCCGGCCTTCTCCAGCGTTCCGCCCGCAGCCCTGGGCTTGCATATGTCGGCGAGCTCAAAACGGCTCGCGGGGGGAAACCCGAGGCCGGCGCTCTGCGGCAGAAGGCCGGTCGCATTGCAGACCGCCGTCATCTCGATGGCGGATTTCGTGCCGTCGATGAAGCTGTTGAACATCTTCGGATTGATGGAAGCACGGTCGGTGATGCGCAAGTATTTGTCGAGGATTTCCCAGAGCGTGTCGGGGGTC
>DASXIG010000365.1:0-1642 GCA_036498105.1 Xanthobacteraceae bacterium
TCCGTTGGTCGCCAACTCGACCGCGATTGGCACAGCGCCAATATTCTATAACGAGCACAAATCAATCCTATCGAAAGAGCGCGGGAAATCCGTAAATTGCCGTCGAGATGGTATTTTGACGATTGAGGAAGCGGGCTTTCAACCGATTTGGTAGCCGTCGGGAGTCGCAGATCGAGTTTACGCAGTGGTTCCGTGACCGAATGCGTTGACGACAGGCATGTGATCCCTTGTTCTATCGCCGCGAGGTCGACCGGGCTCAACTGAAGGGCAAGGATAAGGAACCCCGGGCCTGCACCGGACTACGGCATCAAAGAGGGGCGCAGCGTCCATGATGCTCTAAGGAGGTCCATCGACATCCACGAGATTGCCGAGGGTGAAATTGTGGGTTAGTACTAACTATTAGAGGCTATGTTACTGTGAACATTGAGCAATCTGCCCTATTGCAGCGGAGGGAAGTGGATTCGAACTCTTGGTCCCTGGCGGAAGCAAACCGGGAGATTGCCCTCGGCCTTGACGCTTTGGGACATGTTGACAACTTCAGCTCGCGTTCGCTCTATTCGCCGCCAAGATCGGCGATGAATTATGCGTTTGCGCGTGAGCGCTAGGCTGCTACACACCGACCTCCCATTGTGAGCGAACCCGACGCGATCCTCCAGAGCCATAATCGGACAACTGAGTGGTCATGACCACCGAAAGGAAGCCTTATGGATCACCCGGCGCAGGAAGCAGAAACCCGGCAACGGGCCGTACAGCCCACGATCGGCGGCTCGGTCTACGTCAAACCGCAGGAAATCGCGTGGGAGCCGACACAGTTCGAGGGCATCTCGATCAAGGTGCTCTACGAGGACAAGTCGAAGGGCGAGATGACCTGCCTGTTGAAATGGGAGCCGGGGGCAACCTTACCGATGCACAAGCACCCGGAGATCGAGCAGACCTTCGTCATCGAGGGGTCGTTCTACGACCACGACGGCATCTGTCGCGCTGGGGAATTCGTCTGGCGACGGGTCGGTTCGTTCCACGAAACACATTCCGACGAGGGTGCGGTCATCCTCGCCGTATATCGCAAGCCGAACGTCTTTCAGCACTGCACGGGATACGCCCGTGATAAAGCGTCCTGATCCGTACCGGACTGGCTCGGAGCGGTGGACCGCACGCACGCACGCGCGTACCCGCGCGCCAACGGCCCAAACGCATCAAAGTTCACCAACTTCACCACGCGGCGCGGGTGGTCGGATCCGGCTGCTTCAGAAAAGCGGACCAATTCGGTGTGAGCGGTGGAACAGCGCACGCCAACCTCCTCTTCCAGCTTGGCGATCGAGAAAGAGAGCGCGGGCTGCGATAGGGCGGCCCTGATCGCCGCCTTCGTGATGCTGCCGGTCTCGACGACCGCGGCGAACTGTCGGATTTGATAGAGCTCATGGTCCCACGGGTTGCCGGAGAGAGATGCCGAAAGGATAAATTGCCGTCTCGCGCGATGGCAATGGTTGGAGCGAGGCGGGGTTCGATGTGCGCCCCGTTCATGGTGGGACCATGAGTTCGAATCCTCTTTGCTCCAGCAGGCAGTCTGTCTCAGCAGTGAACCGCCGGCTTTGAAGTTTGCACGGCGCCCGATTATCGGCTGGCGGTCGAGGAACTCGGAAGC
>DASXIG010000366.1:0-2903 GCA_036498105.1 Xanthobacteraceae bacterium
CTGGTGAAGGTAAGACTCCCGATCGTGACGCTGTCGGCACCACGCGCCGTCGCCACCGGCGCAGACGCAAGCACGGCTGCCAAGCCGAAGGCTTGCAGGGGCTGCAAAAGAGAATGTTTGGTTCTGGGCGTCATTGCTCGAGCAAACCTGTCCAATCGGAAAGCGTCTGGCGCGCTGAACTTGGACTGCTGCAGCCCGCTCGTCAACGCGTTGGGGGCATGGGCTTGCCTCTATCGGGCTTGTTGATCCTGATACGCGTCAATCCAGCGTCCGCCGGAACCGCGTGACCGCAATCGTCATGGCGACGAGCGTCAGGCCGGCGAGCGCCCAGGTGTCCAACGTAAGCTCGGAGAGCGTCGCACCCTTGAGCAGGATCGCGCGTACGATGCGCAGATAGTGGGTGAGCGGGAGCCCCTCCCCGATCCATTGCGCCCAGCGCGGCATGCCGGCGAACGGGAACATGAAACCGGACAAAAGGATGTTCGGCAGGAAGAACATCATCGCCATCTGCACCGCCTGGAGCTGGTTCTCCGCCAGCGTGGAAAAAGTGTAGCCGATGGAAAGATTGGCGGTGATGAAGAGCGTGCTCAGCACGGCAAGCAGAAAAAGGCTTCCCAGCAGCGGAACGCCGAACAGCCCGATGCCGAGGCTGATGATCAGCGCGGCCTGCACGAACCCCACCATGATGTAGGGAATGATCTTGCCCAGCATGATCTCGACGGGAGTGATGGGCATGGAGAGCAGGCTCTCCATGGTGCCGCGCTCGATCTCGCGCGTGACCGATAGCGCGGTGAAGATCAGCATGGTCATGGTGAGGATGGTGCCGACCAGCCCCGGCACGATGTTGAGCGAGGTGTTGGCTGCCGGATTGTAACGGGCATGGATGCGGATATCGAACGGGGGGTTGGCGCCGTCGGGAATGGCACGGTCATAGCGCAGCGCGGTCTGCACCAGCGAGCCGAGCGCAGCCACCGCGGAACCCGCGGCCACCGGATCGGTGGCGTCGGCCGCGACCAGGAGCGCAGGCTGATCGCCGCGTCGCAGGGCCCGCTCGAAATTGGCCGGGATCTCGATTGCGAACAGCACCGTGCCCGACTTGAGCAGACGGTCGAACTCGGCCTCGCTGTCGACCACGTGGGTGACGTCGAAATATTTGGTGTTCTCGATCGCCTTGAGGATGGAGCGGCCGACGTCGGTTTTTTCCTGCAGCATCACCGCGGTCGGTAGGTGGCGCGGGTTGGTGTTGATGGCATAGCCGAACAGCATGAGCTGCATCAGGGGGATGATGATGATCATAGCGAAGGAGACGCGATCGCGCCGGAGCTGGATGAATTCCTTCACCAGCATCGCCCAGGTGCGGCGCCAGAAATAACGCCCTTGCGCCAGCCGTGCGGCGCCTGGATGTTCTGTGACTGGCTCGGTCATGCTGCTCGATTCATTTTGCGCACGAAGTGCAGCATTGGGCGCTCACCACGATGCTCACTGCTGATCATCCTTCGCCCTGTCCATGAGGTCGATGAACACGTCCTCGAGCGAGGATTCCGAACGCCGAAACGTGAGGCCGGGCCGCTCCCGAAAAGGTCCGATTGCTGCCTCGAGCGCGGCTGCGTCGCGCCCCGATACGTGCAGACTGGTGCCGAACGGCGCGATCATATCGACGCCGGGCGCGCGTCCGAGCTCCTCGGAAAGCTGCGCCAGGCTCTCGCCGTTTTCCGCGCTCACGGTGTAGGTGGCAAGATGGGTGGACGCGATCACTTCGGCCACGGTGCCGTGCGCGAGCAGCACGCCATAGGCGATGTACGCGATCTCGTGACAACGCTCGGCCTCGTCCATGTAGTGGGTCGAGACCAGCACGGTGAGCCCTTGCGCAGCGAGCGCATGGATCTCGTTCCAGAACTCGCGCCGCGCTTTCGGGTCGACACCAGCGGTCGGCTCGTCGAGCAGGAGAAGCTGCGGGTTCGGCAAGGTGCAGGCGCCGAGCGCGAGCCGCTGCTTCCAGCCGCCGGATAGCTCACGCGCGAGCTGGCGCTCGCGCCCGCTCAGCCCGAGGCGCTCGATCATGGCACGCGCCGATGCGCGCGGTTTGGGCAAGCCATAGAGTCGCGCGACGAATTCCAGATTCTCCGCGACGGAGAGATCCTGATAAAGGCTGAAATGCTGGGTCATGTAGCCGACGTGGCGCTTGATCTCGTCCGCTTGGGTGCGGATGTCGTAGCCGAGACAGGTGCCGCGGCCCTCGTCGGGCGTAAGCAGCCCGCACAGCATGCGGATCGTCGTGGTCTTGCCGGAGCCGTTGGGGCCGAGGAAGCCGTAGATCTCGCCACGCTTGACCTGCATGGAGAGATTGCGCACCACCTCGCGGCCACCGAAGGATTTGGTCAGGCCTTCGACCTCGATGGCAATATCGGAGGCCGCGTTCACTGCCGCTCTCCCAACACGATGCTCACGGGTTGCCCGACCCGCAGCCGCTCCGGGCGATCCGCGGTGCGCGCCTCGATCAGAAACACGAGCTTGGAGCGCTCATCCAGGCTGTAGATCACCGGCGGCGTGAATTCGGACGTGCGCGCGATGAAGCTGATGTTCGCCGTGATGTCGGGGTCGCAGCCGTCGCACAGCACCTTCACGGGGTCGCCGAGCTTGAGCTTGGGCAAGACCGCTTCATTGACGAAGAAGCGTATTTTCAGATTGCCCGGCGGCAGGATGGCGACCACGGGCCTGCCGGCGGGCACGAGCTCGCCCACGCGATAATAGAGCTGCTGGATGGTGCCGGTGACCGGACTGTAGACCCTGCGCCGGTTGAGCCGCGTCTGCGCCGAATTGAGCCGCCCCTGCGCCGTACGCATCGCGGCCTCCGCGTCTTCCAATGTTTTCTGCGTGCCGCTCGAAGTTTTGAGCAACGTCAC
>DASXIG010000367.1:0-6628 GCA_036498105.1 Xanthobacteraceae bacterium
ATGAACTCGCCGCGGCGGAGCGACGGGCCGCCGGTGCGCGACGGCATGCCCTACAACCAGATCGCGCATCTCGCGGACAACATCGTGCCGTTCGTGGCGATCGCCAACGGCTTGCGCCGATACGGGTTCTCGTCGCCTGAAATCTACCACGCCGACCTCGACCAGGGCCTCCTGATCCTGGAGGACCTCGGCGACGAGCAGGTGGTACAGGGCGATCCGCCGGCGCCGATCCGGGAGCGCTACGAGACGGCCGTGGACGCGCTCCTGCACCTGCACGCGCAGCAGCTGCCTGACGTGCTGCCGGTCGCGCCGCGGGTCGAGCACCGCATCCCCTCCTACGACGTGAATGCGTTCCTGATCGAGGCCGAGCTCCTTCTGGACTGGTTCCTGCCGCGCCTGAATGCTCCGATGCCTGACAGCGAGCGCGATTCCTTTCGCGCCTTGTGGCGCGAGCTGCTGCGGCCCGCCATCGATGCGCCGCCCACCTGGGTCCTGCGCGACGTGCACTCGCCGAACCTGTTGTGGCTGCCGCGCCGGCGCGAGATCGCGCGGCTGGGCGTGCTGGATTTTCAGGACGCCGTCATGGGCCCTGCCGCATACGATCTCGCCTCTCTCCTGCAGGATGCGCGGGTGGATGTGCCGGAGCAGCTGGAACTCGCGCTGCTCGGCCGCTATGTGCGCGGCCGGCGGGAAGCCGATCCGGAATTCGACGCCGCCGCCTTCATCAAGATGTACGTGACGCTTGCCGCGCAGCGCGCCAGCAAGATCCTCGGCATCTTCGCGCGCCTCGACATGCGCGACCGCAAGCCCCAGTATCTGCGCCACATGCCGCGCGTGTGGGGCTATCTGCAGCGATCGCTCAGCCATCCCGCGCTCGAAGCGCTCAACGCATGGTATATTGCCCACGTGCCGGCCTTGAGCGCGGTGTGAGGCCGGGGCGAGGCGCGAAGTACCCCTGCCGATCCATTCGAGCGGAACTTGCTCCAGCAATGAGCCAATCATCGGAACCAATCGCAGCCCCAACCCGCGCCATGGTGCTCGCGGCCGGCCTCGGCACGCGCATGCGGCCCTTCAGCGGCCAGATCCCCAAGCCCCTGGTGCAGGTCGGCGGCAAGGCGCTCCTCGATTACGTGCTGGATCGTCTCGCCGCCCACGGCGTCGCGCGCGCGGTCGTCAACGTTCATCATCTGGCCGACCAGATCGAACGCCACCTCGCCACCCGCCGGCAACCACAGATCATCATCTCGGACGAGCGCGCCGAGCTCCTGGGCACCGCAGGCGGCGTGATCAAGGCGCTGCCGGAGCTGGGAGACGATCCGTTCTTTCACGTCAATTCCGATACCATCTGGGTGGACGGGGCGAAGCCCAACCTGGCCCGGCTTACTGAGGCCTTCGATCGAGCCGACATGGACGCGCTCCTCCTGCTCGCGCCGACAGCGGCCAGCATCGGCTATACCGGGGCGGGCGACTTCGCGATGGCCCCCGATGGTCGGCTGACGCGACGCGCCGAGCGCGAGATCGCGCCCTTCGTCTATGCCGGGGCGGCCATTCTGACGCCCGCGTTTGTCACCGGCGTGCCGGAGGGGCCGTCGTCCATGTCGCCGTTGTTCGATCGCGCAGCGCTTGCAGGCCGGCTGTTCGGCGTCCGGCTGGAAGGGCTATGGATGCATGTCGGAACGCCCGAGGCGGTGAAGGCGGCGGAGGCGGCGATTTTGGCCAGCGTGGCGTAGCCGCCGCAGCGCGCGCCATGCTCACAGCGAAGATCGCCGCGATCTCTCCGACAGCACCTTTGCCTGTTCGACTCCAGTTACGGGCAGCTCGTTCGGGTCAAGCAGGCCGATCTGTGCGAGCAGGCACGCTTGATCCCAGTAGATATGCTCATGAGCAATCTTGCCCCCCTGAAACTTCATGACCACGACATGCGGCAGGACGACTTTTCTTCCGGTCGGAGGAATGCCGGGAAGCATATAGTCTATCGGACAGTCGTGCGTGAAGTACAAGATGAGCTCGTCCACCACCTGGTCTTTGCCTACAGTCCGGGAGATCCGCTCCACCCGAGTATCGGTGGGCATCTTGCCCACGAAATGATTGGTGTAGAAATCGACGACGCCGGCATGACCATCACCACCGGTGAGCGTCGGTACGTTGTGAACATACGGTTCCGGCACCATGGTCTTCATTGTGGCAGCAACATCATGATCGACGAACTCGTGATGGACATGAGCATCGAAAATCGCTCCAAGATCTGTAACTTCGGATGTTTTTAGATTTGTCATCAGATCCTCCTTATCAAGTGATCTGCTCGTATGACCCACGCTGAGCTGATGCTCCCCTCCTGCTTTTGCGCAGGGCTGTTCGCATATGGAGGCAGGGCGGAGCATGTGGCCCCTGGGTCCCGGATCTTCGCTCGCCCGGCGAGCCGGGACCCAGGGGCACACGATCGAACCCATCAGAGAGAGTCTCCGCCCTGAGGTGAACCATATGCGACAGCCCTGCCCTTTTAAGCGTCCGCCACCCCGATCAGGTCGATTTCGACCAGCGTGTCCTTAGCCAGCAACCCGGTGGTTCCGATCGTAGTTCGCGGCGGTGGGGTCCTGAAATACTCCTTCCAAACCTCGTCGAAAGCGTGGAAATTCTCGAGGTCGGTGAGGAACACCTGAGCCTTGATCACCCGGTCGAGCGAGCTTCCGGCGGCAGCAAATGTCTTCTTGAGGTTGTCCAGGATGAAGCGGGTCTGCAGCTTTATATCCGACCCATAATAGGGAAAATTCGGATGCCGGCGCGCGTGCGCAGGAACGCCGGACTTGAAATCGCTGGCAAGCTGACCCGCGGCGAACACGAAGCCGCCGACGACGAACGCCTCGGTATAGTTGGCTAGCGGCTGCGGCGCGTCCGACTTCACCGCCTCGCATGCGGTCTCCCCGCCCGGCACGTAGCCGATCAGATCGATCTCAACCAGCGTATCCCTGACCAGGAGCCCTGTCGTGCCGATCGTCGTGCGCGCCGGCGGTGTCTTGAAATACTCCTTCCACACCTCGTCGAAGGCATGAAAGTGATTGAGATCGGTGAGGAAGACCTGCGCCTTGAAGACGTGATCGAGCGAGCTGCCGGCCGCTGCGAATGTTTTCTTCAGGTTTTCCAGGATGTAGCGCGTCTGCAGCTTTATGTCGGAGCCGTAGTAGGGAAAGTTGGGGCCCCGCATTGCATGCGTGGGGACGCCGGTCTTGTAGTCGCTGGCGATCTGCCCGGCGGCAAAAACGAGGTCGCCGATCCGGAATCCTTCGTTGTAGTGCGCGAGGGGACGCGGCGCGTCCGATCTGATGACCTGTTTCTCGATCCCTCTGTCCGGCATGAGCCCGACGAGATCGATCTCGACCAGCGTGTCCTTCACCAGGAGGCCGGTCGTGCCGACGGTCGTGCGTGCGGGCGGCACGGGGAAATACTCTTTCCAGACCTCGTCGAAGGCATAAAAGTCGTTGAGATCGGTGAGGAACACCTGCGCCTTGAAGACATGCTCCAGCGAGCTGCCGGCCGCTTCGAATGTCTTCTTCAGGTTCTCCAGCACGAATCGGGTCTGCAGCTTCACCTCCGAGCCATAGAATGGAAAGCTCGGGTGGCGGCGCGCCTCGGCCGGAACGCCGGTCTTGAAGTCGCTGGCGAGCTGGCCGGCGGCGAAGATCAAGGGGCCGGCCACCATCGCTTCGGAGTAGTTCGCAAGCGGGCGCGGCACGGCGGATTTCACCACTTCGATCTTCATGACCAACTCCCCTGCTTCCGATCTACCGACAGCTCGGAGCTCGTTTATCTGTACTGCGCCACGTTATATCGCGTTGTCATTCCGGGGCGCCAGCAAGCCGGTTTTGCCGGCTTGCCGCGAGCCCAATATCCATAACCCCAATCGATAATGCCTCCTCCACCCGCCGCAACCGCACGTACTGTGCGGGACCACATCATGCCAGCATGTTCTCGCGCAGGGTCTTGCCCTCGTAGGAGGTCCGATAGCGCTCGCGCCGCTGCAGCTCCGGGACGAGATAATTGACCAGGTTCTGCAGGAAGTGCCGTGGTGCCGCTTGTGAGATGGAAAGCATGAAGCCGCCGCGACTTCCGGTCGCTTCGAACATTTCCTCCATCCGATCGGCGAGCTGGGCGGCCGTCCCTGCGAACGTAATGTTGTAACCTGTGGCGGCGTGCAGCCCGTGCCTGAAGAATTCTTCGCGCGTGATCTCGCTATGCTCGCCGTATTCCTTGGCCAGGAGATGCACGAATCCAACCGGTGACGCATTGGCGGCGACAACGCGCTGCTGCAGCTCGGCCAGCGAGAAACGCTCGGGAAGCTGCGACATGTCATAGCCGGTATTATGCGAAAGCCACACGCCGGCCGCTTCGAGCGGGACGTCGGCAATCATGCTTTCACGCATCGCGCGCGCTTCCGTCTCCGTTTCGGCAACCATCGCCCGGCTCGACCATAGAATCCCGACGTTTTGCGGATCACGACCCTCGTCGATCAGCGCCCTGTCGAGATCGGCGCGTTGCTGGGCCATCAACGGGATCGACTTGGTCAGGCCGAAGACATGGTCGGCGACGTGCGCGGCCGCGCGCGTTCCGCGCGGCGAACCGCCGGCCTGGATGATGACGGGAGCAATCTGCGGCGAGGGAACCACGCTCAACGGCCCTTTCACCTTGAAGAACTTGCCGGCATGATTGATTGCGCGAACCTTGCGCGGGTCTGCGACCATGCCGGCCTGCCGGTCCCACACGAAAGCGTCGGCATCGACGCTGATCCACAGCGCCCGGCACACGTCGATGAATTCCTCCAGCCGATCGTAACGCTCGTTGTGATCGACCAGCTCGTCATATCCGTAATTGGCATAATCGGCGCGGCGCTGCGAGGTGATGACGTTGAACGCAATGCGGCCCTGGGTGATGTGGTCGAGCGAATTGAGCAGGCGCGCCGTGTAGAATGGATGCATGAAGGTGGAGGCGTAGGTCAGGCCAAAGCCGAGATGGTGGGTGACCCGCGCCATCGCCGCGATCCACGGGCTCATCTCGAAGCGCGGCCACGCGACGCCATGCCGCACGGCATCTTCGATCGAGCCCTCCCAGGTGTCCGGGATCCCGGTGCTGTCGCCGAAAAAGATCATGTCGAAGCCGCCACGTTCGGCTGTGCGGGCGACCTCCTCGAACATCCCGATGTTGGGATGAAGCCGGTCGACCCATGAGCCGGGGAGGCGCCAGTGCGTCTCGACCATGGTCCACGACACATCGAACGCGAGATGGATCTTGTTCTTTTTCATGCTGCCTGCGCGGCGTAACATCAAGCGCCGGATCGGTTGGGCGGGCCTGTTTATCGTTTGGGCTTACCAGATCTGCGGCCTGTGGATCATGCCTAAAAGCTGGTCAGCCTGCACGCGGTTTGCTCGCACATTTAAGGCTTGCTGCCATTGGACCGGCTCGATTAGCCTAAGCCTCCAATGCGCCCGCAACGGACCCAGGCCCGCCGCAGTGACAACCGATCAGCTCGTACACACCGTACTCGGCGGCCTGGCAATCGGTTGCATCTACAGCCTTATCGCGCTGGGCATCACCATGATCATCCGCGCGACCGAAATCCTGCATTTCGCACAGGGCGAGATGATGATGATCGGATCAATGATGGGGCTGAGCGCCTTCTGGCTTGCGGAAATGCCTTTTGTCCTCGTGCTGATGTTCGGAATCATCGGCGGTGGAATTATCTCGGTGCTGGTCGAGCTTTTCATTTACAGACAGCTGGGAGCGCGCAGGGTTGCGTTGGTCAATATCGTGATCGCGACCCTGGCTGTTTCGCTGGTCCTGCAAAACGTCGCGCGGCTGACCTGGGGGTCGGAGCCGTTACGATACCCCACCCTGTTCGCATCCAAAGGTCTCGTTCTCGCGGGTTTCGTCGTGTCGCCGCAGCTCATCTGGATCATGATCCTGAGCGCGCTCATCATGGGCGCGCTCATGCTGTTCTTTCATTTTACCCGGCTCGGAATCGCCATGCAGGCAGCGGCGCAGGACGCCAACGCAGCGCGCCTGATGGGGATCAGCGTGGAGCGCGCGACAACGCTGACTTTTGCGGTCTCCGGGATGATGGCCGGCGCCGCCGGAGTATTGCTCGGCTCGTTGTTCTTCGCCTCGTTCAATATGGGGTTCACCACCGGCATAAAGGCGTTTGTCGCGGCCACGCTCGGCGGGCTGGGAAGCGTACCGGGCGCAATGGTGGGAGGCCTCCTGTTTGGATTGATCGAAACGTTCTCCGGAGCGCTGATCTCCACCTCCTACAAGGATGCGATCGGGATGGGCGTGCTGATCCTGATTCTTCTGTTTGCGCCGATGGGCCTGTTCACCAGGCCGGGGCGGCAGGTCTGACATGCCCGCACGGTTGGCGGCGCGCCTCATCGTGCTCGGCATCGTGTGCGCGGTTCCTCTCGTACAGCGCAATTCCTATTGGCTGCACGTCCTCAGTCTTGCTCTGATCGGCGCGGTCCTTGCCATGGGCTTGCAACTCCTTGTCGGACAGGCCGGCGTTCTCTCGCTAGGGCAGGGGGCGTTCTACGGGATCGGCGCTTACACCGCGGCCGGCCTCGCGACCGCGTGGAATTTGCCTTTC
>DASXIG010000368.1:0-3312 GCA_036498105.1 Xanthobacteraceae bacterium
CGCCGCAGGCATCCCCCGGGCAAGGCACGCTCGCATTGAGTGCCCGGTTCGGCCGCGATCTGCCGGTCATCAATGGCGGACTGCACTGGCGCGTTTATCGCGTCGAGCAAAATGGCGCTCCGCAGCTGGTGAAGGAGGACAAGACGGCGACGCCTGCTTTGGCCCTGCCTCCCGGATCTTACGTTGTGAGCGTTGGGTTTGGGCTCGCCAGCGCGACGAAGGCCGTTCAATTACGGGCGGACATGGTGAAAGAAGTGCTTGAAATTCCGGCCGGGGGATTGCGCCTCGAAGGACGAGTTGGCAACGCCCGTATCCCGCATGGCCAGATTTCGTTCGAGATCTACAAAGGAAGCCAGTTCGAGCCAGGCGACAAACGACCGATCGCTACGGCGGTAATGACTGGCGACGTGATCCTCCTCCCCGAGGGTTCCTACTACATCGTGTCGAACTACGGAGATGTCAATTCGACCGTTCGTTCCGACATCCGAGTGCAGGCCGGCAAGCTCACCGATACGACGGTGAACCATCGTGCTGCAATCATCACGCTCAAACTTGTGAGCGAACGGGGCGGGGAGGCGCGCGCCAATACCCAATGGTCGGTGCTCACTCCGGGTGGCGATGTGATCAAGGAATCGATCGGCGCGTTCCCACGTGTCATATTGTCCGAAGGCGAATACCGGGCCGTCGCCCGCAACGATAATCGCACCTACGAAGGCGGGTTCCGGGTCGTCAACGGCGTCGATGGCGAAGTCGAGGTCATTGCCCACTGACGTGGGCGGGCGGGGCAGGGTTCACCTTGGTTCTGCGTAAGGGCGAGGCATTGCCTCGCCCTCGATCCACAGCGACGCGTGCCGGAAAGGGGCGAGGCGATGCCTCGCCCCTACGAAACGGAACGGCCGTTGCCTCGCTCCTCCAGGTCACGCCGCCTTTTTGGCTTTGCACAAGTCGGGCGGCACTGCTTCGACGGCGAGCGCATCGATGGCAGCCTCCAGGGGAAGCACCTTCTGCCCTTCCTTGCCCAGCCGGCGGATCGATACCGTATGATCGGCGGCTTCCTTGCGGCCGACGACCAGCAATGCCGGGACCTTGGCGAGCGAATGCTCGCGTACCTTGTAGTTGATCTTCTCGTTGCGCAGGTCGGGCTCCACGCGCAGCCCGGCGCGCGATGCAGCTGCAATCACCGTGCGCGCGTAATCATCGGCGTCGTCCGTGATGGTGGCGACCACGGCCTGCAGCGGAGAAAGCCACAGCGGCAGGTGACCGGCATAATGCTCGATGAGAATTCCGGTGAACCGTTCGAGCGAGCCGAACATGGCACGGTGCAGCATCACCGGAGTGACCTTGTTTGAATGCTCGTCGATGTAAAAAGCGCCGAGCCTGCCCGGCAGGTTGAGATCGACCTGCACAGTGCCGCACTGCCACTCCCGCCCGATGGCGTCGCGCAGCACATATTCCAGCTTGGGTCCGTAAAACGCGCCTTCGCCCTTGTTGAGCGTCCACGGCCGGCCAGACGCCTTCAAGGCAGCCATCAGCGCAGCTTCAGCCTTGTCCCAGACGGCATCCTCGCCGATGCGTCGCTCCGGCCGATCCGAGAATTTGATGATCACATCGGAAAAACCGAAGTCCTCGTATATCGACAGAATGAGATCGTTGATCTTCAGGCTCTCCTCGGCGATCTGAGCTTCGGTGATGAACACGTGGGCGTCGTCCTGGGTGAATGCGCGCACGCGCATGAGCCCGTGCAGCGCACCCGAAGGCTCGAAGCGATGCACCTTGCCAAACTCGGCGATCTTCAGCGGCAGGTCGCGGTAGGACTTGAGGCCATTCTTGAAGATCTGAATGTGACCCGGGCAGTTCATCGGCTTGATGGCGTATGTCCGCTCGTCACCCTCATGATGCTCGGTGAGAAAGATCATGTCGCGGTACTTCTCCATGTGGCCGGAAGCCACCCAGAGCGATGCGTCCATGAGCTGCGGGGAATTGACCTCGACGTAACCGGCTTCATTCTGCCGGCGGCGGATGTAGGTTTCGAGGGTCTGGAACAAGGTCCATCCCTTGGGATGCCAAAACACCGAGCCCGGCGCCTCCTCCTGGAAATGGAACAAATCCATTTCCCGGCCCAGCCTGCGGTGGTCGCGCTTCTCCGCTTCCTCGATCTGCTTGAGATAAGCGTCGAGCTCCTCCTTTTTGGCAAAGGCCGTGCCGTAGATGCGCGAGAGCATTTCGCGGTTTGAATCGCCCCGCCAATAGGCTCCCGCGACCTTCGTCAGCTTGAATGCGTTTCCGACCTTGCCGGTCGAGGTCATATGCGGCCCGCGACAGAGGTCGAACCAGTCACCCTGTTTGTAGATCTTGATCTCTTCTCCTGCGGGAATCGCATCGACCAGTTCGACCTTGAACAGCTCGCCCTTGTCCCGGAACACGCGTTTTGCCTCTTCGCGCGACCACGCTTCCTTGGAGAATGGTTTGTCGCGAGCGATGATCTCGCGCATCTTGTCCTCGATCGCCGCGAAATCCTCCGGCGTGAACGGCTGGTTGCGAAAGAAATCGTAATAGAAACCGTTCTCGATCACCGGGCCGATGGTGACCTGGGTGCCGGGCCACAGCGTCTGCACCGCTTCGGCGAGGACATGGGCGGCATCGTGCCGGATCAGCGGCAGTGCCCTGGGATCCTCCCGCGTCAGGAACTCTATATTTGCGTCTCGCTCGATGGGATCGGCGAGATCGGTCACGACTCCATCGAGCCGCATTGCGACGGTACGCTTGGCGAGCGAGGGAGAGATGCCCTTCGCAATCTCGGTGCCGCTGATGCCGTCCGGATACTCCCGGCGCGCGCCATCGGGAAAGGTCAAGGCGACCATGTGCGTCTCCTGCTCACTCGCTGCCTACGAATGCAGGTAAGCTTCGTTCACCTCCGTTGTCATTCCGGGCTCCGCTCGCTGCGCTCGCGGCCTCGGAATGACAACAAGGGGGACTTTTTGGCACCGCAGCGCTAGCCCGCGCTACGAGCTTACGTCAACCGGCGTTGGTTCCACGCCAGCGGCCGTACCGCCACGGCAGATACCAACGGCTGTGGGGCGGGATGGACCGCGGCACGAAATCCAGACCTGAGGTACCGAGAGGGTGGCAACGGCACAATCTCGCCAGCGTCATCCAGCCGCCGGCCCACAGGCCGAACCGGTCCACCGCCTCCTCGGCGTTGGTTGAGCATGACGGCAGGTGCCGGCAGTCAAACCCGACGAAGGGCGAGAGGGTGAGGCGGTACGCCCCAATGAATGCTTTCGCCGTCAGACCCGGTATCGACGCGAGCAG
>DASXIG010000369.1:0-9030 GCA_036498105.1 Xanthobacteraceae bacterium
CCGGTAGAGCAGTGCTCGTGGCCGTGCTGGGCTGGGCGAAAAAGAGCATCAGGCCAAGCAGGCTCATCATCGTCGCAGCCAATGTCATCAGTGTGAATTTGCGCATTTTCTGAACTCCTCTTCAGCAGGTGGAAACGATGGCTGCAAACTATCAAGCAGCCCTGACAAAAGCTGTGATCAACGTCACAAAAAAGCGGAAAGAGCCCAGAGGCAAGTGGCGAGAGGGCGCCCCGGCAAGACGGCCCGCGTCTTTGTCACTGCGAAGAGCTGAGGGATGCGGCGGGCGAGGTGCCACAGGCCGGTCGATCAGCAAACGAGTTCCCAAGCATCCGGAAACGCGATAACGAGCAAAGATGCTGGACTCATCCAAAGCCGCCCGATTGGGGGGATGACATGGCAAGCGAACAATCCGCCGGATATCTGCCGGGCGATCCGCGCCATGGTTTGCAGAACGAGGCGCTGAAGGACTACTACCGCACCAAGCCGGCGCAGTGGGCGATCTACTGCTGGGACAAGCCGGGGATGGAAACCGCCCGGCGCACGCTGGTGGCTGAACAGAACAGCTACGTAAGAAATTTCGGTGAGCGCGTCATCGGCTACGGCCATTTCGTCTCCGACGACGGCCGCGACACGCTCGGCACGTCATTTTTCATGCAGCTCGACGATCGCGCGGCGCTGGACAAGTTCGTCACCGACGAGCCGATGAACGAGGCCGGCGTCTACCAGCGCGTCGAAATTCACCGCTGGTCGAACAGTTTCCAGAAGCGTGCCGCCGACTACGCCCGAAAGGGCCTGCAGCAATTCCTGTGCACAGGACCCAAAACCGGCACGCCGGAGTTCTTCCGCCGGCACCTGCACGCGCACGAGTCATACTTCGCGTCGTATGGCGACAGCTTCATCTTCCGCGGGCCAATCCGCTCGGCGGATGGTGCGGACAATATCGGCACCGCATTGCTGATCGAGTTGCCGAACCGCGCAGCTGCGGACAGGTTCTGGAACGAGGAGCCCGTTTGCCAGGAACGGCGGGTATCAGAGGGACGTGCGCATCACCCGGTGGGTGTTCGGGGAATGACCCTCGTTGCCGACGCCGCTCTCCTCTGCAAAACCTCAATACATCGGGTCAAGCGTGTGAAGGGGGAGATACGGGATAGAGCCGCCCCCGGAGAGATCAGCCGGCAGAGCAGTACTCGTTGCCGTGCTGGGCTGGGCGAAAAAGAGCATCAGGCCAAGCAGGCTCATCATCGTCGCAGCCAATGTTAACAGCGTGAATTTGCGCATTTTCTGAACTCCTCTTCAGCAGGTGGAAACGATGTCTGCAACCTATCAGGCAGCCCTGATAAAGGATGTGATCGACGTCACAGAAAAGTCGAAAGATCCCAGAAGCATGTAGCGAAAGGGCGCCCAGGTAAGACGGTCCGCGCCTTTGTCCCTGCGAAGATCTGAGGCTGCGGCGAGATGAGGTGTCCGCCCGAGGCGTGGGCCAAATGGCACGAAGTAGCACCGCTGAGGCTCGGTTGAGCAACGAAGCGGATTAGAACGGGCTGCCAGCCGGACACGAACGATTGGCGTACCCTTTAAGAAAGGACGAGACCCTCGGTATTCCGCCCAAGATTGGAGCTCTCATTTACGATTTCCCGCCGGTGATGCTAGGCTCGCCGCCGCATTTTGGGGAGACGCACATGATTATGCCAGCAGCTCGCATCCTGGACTTCTCGGAGGTTCCGGTCATTGATATTGCTTCCCTTGTCCGCAACCGTCCGGAAGCCAAGGCCGAAACGGTCAAGGCCATCGCGCGCGCATGCCAAGAGGTGGGCTTCATGTACGTGCGCAATCATGATTTTCCCACAACGATACTCGACCGTTTGATCGAGCAGGCGAAGATGTTCTTTGCCCTGCCCATGAGCGATAAGAGAAGTGTCGCGGTCGAGGACTCGCCTCAGTTCCGCGGATATCTGCCGCTCGAATACACCGGGAACGAGGGGGAGAAAGGCAAAAACCTGCAGGAAGGATTTATGATCATGCACGAGCAGCCGCTCGACTCGTTTCCCATGCATGGTCCTAATCAATGGCCGAGAACGTTGCCGTCATTGCGCTCCGCTATGCAGGATTATTTTGACGCAATGGAAAAGCTCGTCACACCCTTGATGCATGGTCTTTCAATGGCGCTTGGGCATAAGCTAGACCTTTTTGATACTTTCCACCGTAATCCCATGAGCGTTCTGAAGCTGAACCATTATCCGCCACAGACCATCTTGGACGAAACCGAGATCATCGGGGTCGGCGGACATTGCGATGGTGGGACCTTTACCATCCTCTGGCAGGACGCGCTCGGTGGCCTCGAGGTGCGGAACAAGAGAGGAGACTGGGTTGGCGTCCCTCCGATTGCGGGAACGTTCGTGATCAACATAGCCAACTTACTACAGCGCTGGACCAATGGCCGCTTTTCGTCGACCGAGCATCGTGTGATCAATCGCTACGGCAAGGATCGTTACTCGATCGCGTTCTTCGTGTATCCCTCACACTCAACCGTCGTTGAGCCACTCGTAGACCGGAAGCATGGTGAATTCGAGCCAGTCGTCTGCGGTGAGGATATGTTGACCTATTTCCGCCGGGTTTATCCTCAGCGCACGGAGGCAGGAGCCTGAATTTGCGATTGGGGCATGAAATGCGCACCGCTTGGTTTCTTGCGACCGCTATCTCGGCGTGGCAGGTGATTGGTGCGGCGATGGCTCAGGACTATCCGTCACGCGCAATTACGATGGTCGTGCCTTTTCCTGCAGGTGGGCCGTCAGATGTTGTTCCGCGCATCCTCGGCGATAAATTGCGCGCAACCCTCGGACAGAGCATCATCGTAGAAAATGTATCCGGCGCCGGCGGCAGCATTGGAATGGGTCGCGTCGCCCGTGCGGCTCCTGACGGCTACACGGTGGGCGTTGGAAGCTGGAGCACTGGAGTTGTTAACGGCGCGATCTATGCACTCAACTATGACGTCATCGCCGATTTCGAGCCGGTAGTTCTGTTGCCCGAAAATCCGCTTTTCATAACTTCAAAGAAAGCAGTTCCGGCAAAAAATCTCACCGAGTTGATCGCCTGGGTGAAGGCGACCGGAGATAAGGTGCTGGTTGCTACGTCCGGCGTTGGCACGTCGCCGCACGTCGCGGGAGTGATGCTGCAGCATCTTACCGGAGCGACGGTACAGTTGGTGCACTATCGCGGTGGCGCGCCCGCGCTGCAGGACCTCATCGCCGGTCAAGTCGACGTGAACATGAATCAGGCGTCGGTTTTTCTGCCCTACTTGAACGACGACCGCATCAGGATCCATGCCGTGCTGTCGAAGGGGCGGCTGCCGCAAGCGCCGGTTATTCCGACTGTGGATGAGGCCGGATTGCCGGGCTTCTATCTCTCCTCTTGGAACGGCATTTGGGCACCCAAGGGAACGCCCCACGAGATCGTTGCAAAGCTCAACGCGGCTGTTGCCGAGGCCCTGAATGATCCGACGGTGCGGCAGCGTTTTGTCGACCTTGGGCAAGTGATTCCCCCGTCTGATCAACTCACACCGGAAGCATTGGGCGCTTACCAAAGGGCGGAAATCCAGAAATGGTGGCCGATCATCAAGGCGGCAGGCATTACGGTGCACTAAGTAGCAGCTCTAACGCTGAAGGTTCAATTCGGCTGCTTATTCGCCAGCGGGCGTGGACTGCTAGCCCGTCGACGGATGGATCAAACAACGTCCTATCTGGTGGGCCGCATATGTCCGCTACTGTAGTGGCACCAACTCCGGACTCATGCACTGCAACAACGAATATCAGATGCGGTAGCCAATTGCGACCAGCACGGGGGTGCGAAACTCAACAGTCTCCCCGACGCACCGTTCTGCGATGAACGTCCGGATCGCTGCTCTGACCCGCTCGCGATCTGTCTGATCGAACACCGCGTAAGGTTGCATGTAGCCATGCAGCGCCTCGGTATCCTCGAAATACGCATCTCCAGCGCGCCCCCCTCCAGATGCCTTCGACCCGGTGAACATCGATGGAGGCCAAGCCGGCGGCGCTCATCTCGGCCGATAGCCTGTCCGCATCGGATAGGGCGAGCATGCCCGAAGGCGGTGGAGGCGGGCTGAGATCGGGAAAGACCGAGTGGAGCGCCGCGCCCATGGCGATAAATGGGCCGCCGCCCGGCGGCTCATCCCAGGTGGCAACGCAAGCCTTGCCGCCGGAGCGAAGCACGCGGGCCTGCTCCCGCAGACCTCGGAGCCAGTCTGAAAACAGCATCACGCCAAAGATCGAAAATGCAGAATCGAAGCTTGCGTCCGGAACGGTGAGAGCCTCTCCGTCCATCTCTCTCCCTTCTTGCGTTTCGCGAGCTCACGTCGAATACCCCGCTGCCGGATTGAACTTTACGTCTGGCTGAAGCACGCCCGCACCTGGGACGAAGTTTGCTTCCAGACGGATGCCGTCGGGGTCCTCGAACAGCACCGAATAGTAACCCGGTGCCCACGTTCCCTCTTGCGGGCCTTGGATTATGGTGGCCCCAATCTGTCGAAGCAAATCGTGTAACCGATCCACGTCTTCGCGAGAACGGGCTCGCAAGCAGAGATGGTGCAAGCCGACCCGGCTTTGCACGAAGCGGTCGCCATCATGCTCCGAACCGGCTGGCTGGATGCCAATCGCTGTCCGGGCGCCTACGCAATAGAACAATTTTTCAGTATCGCAGACCGGGGTCATGCCTAGGGCGGGCAAGAGACTGCCGTAGAATGCCCGCGCCGCCGCAAATTGACTCACGGTCAGCATGACATGCGCCATGCCGTTGATCCCGATCGTGGTCTCGGTTGTGGTCATGGTCACCCTTTCGCGCCTTCACATACGTCCGCTCGTCACTCAACAACCGACCAACCTATTGCATGGCCGCAATGCGTTGCTTCGTGCCCAAGGCGGCGATCCGCCTTCTGTCCCGTGCGCTTTTTCGAGTTCCTCAGACCCACGGTAAGCAGACTTAGCGGGCCGCCATGCAGGTGGCTCTTCAGTGCCTGGAGCGACATTCGCAAATCCAGCCCGAGGGGAAAGAACAACCGCCTAGCGGCCGCCATTTGACAGTCTCGAATATAAGAGGGCCGTGCTGAGCGCGGCTCTTAACGTCTTTCAGTGGATGCCGTAGCGGCCGGGAGCGATCACGCCCTTCGGGTCGAGCGCCTTTTTGATCGCTGCGCAGGCCTGCTGGAAGCCCGGCATGGTCTGCGCGAAATGCATGTCGTGATAATCAAGCGGCGCCCGACCGACGAACACGCCGCGTTTGGCGACCTCTTCCGACATCCGGCGGTAGCAGGTATCCGCCCGCGCCCGCTCGTCAGGATCCTCGCGATTAAACGTGATGACGTGCAACCCGCGCGCAAAGCGCGCCCCGCAGACATTCATCACCGTGTAATCGAGGCCGTGGTCCTCGTAGATCTTGCGGCACAGTCTCTGGAATTCGTTGGCGATCTTGCCGTCCATCGGCGTGCCAGGCAGGAACCATATGTTGCCGCCACCCGGTCGCCATTTCAGCAGGCCGAGTTCGCCGAGGCTGGGAATGCCGGAGAAGGCATTGATCGCAACCTTCAACGGCGGAATCCGCGCCGCAACCTCGTGCGCGATGTAGCTCGCCTTGCCCGACTTCATGAAATGATCGCGCACGCGCGCGATTTGCGGCTCGATTGCGGCGGCGCTCGGTCCGTAGAACGCTCCCGACAGCGTCCAGGCGCCGAGGCCGTGCTTCTGCTGCAATGCGCGTCGTCCCGCATCGGAGATCGACTTCCTGCCATTGCTCAGGCGGTATTCCGGACTCTCGCCCTCGGAGCCGCACAGATAGAGATCGTTGGCAACGCGGAAGAGCGATGGGACGAAATTCGACATCTTCATCGGGCGGGCGAGCTCGATGATCTCCTCGAGATCGTCGTCTTCGGGAAAGACGAAATGGAACGACTGCACTGCTGGCGGCCGTGGCAGCAGCCATACGCCCATGCGCGTGACGATGCCAAAATTCGATTGCGTGAACAGGCCGTCGAGAATCGGGCCGAAGCTGTATTTCGACGTGTGCCAGTTCACCAGGCGCTCGTGGTTGAGCGATCCGTCGCCGGTGCGCATCACCTCGCCGTTGCCAAGCACGACCTCCATGCCACAGGAAAAGCCGAAATGATCGAAGTAGGGCGTATAGCCGGCGCCCTTGTCGAGCGCGTTGCCGAGCATGCCGCCTTGCGGCGGCCCGGAGGTCACGTCAAGCATCAGCTTGTTGCCGCGCCGCACCAGTTCGTCATACATGGCCTGGTAGCTCACGCCGGGCTCGACCACGGCGAAGCCGAGCCGCTCGTCGAGCTCGAGGATGTGGTTCATCCGGTAGCCGAGATCGAGCACGACCTGTCCCGCGCTCGAAGCGGAACGGCTGCCGAGCCCGATATTGCTGCCGGTGCTGATCGGGTAGAGCGGCACGCCATGCGCGTTGGCGCTGCGGACGACCTTCTGCACGTCGGAAGTCGATGCCGGGTAGACCACGCCGGCAGGCCGGCGGTCGCCGCCGGGCATGGTGTTCTCGCCGTAACGGCTCAGCGTTTCCTCGCTGCGGTTAACAGCATCGGCGCCGATCGCGGTGGCGATTTCACTGAAGAATGTTTCGAACACCGTGACCATGATTAGTCCTCGCGGGCGTGGTCCTCACCAGATTGCGGTGCTCGCGGCTGCTCCGGTCTTGGCCGACGCGGCGGGTGCCGGCTCGCGCAGCGTGACGCCGTGCAGAGCAGGGGGCTTCGGTCCCCCGGTCGCCCAGTCGAGCAGCTCGACCGTATGCACGATCGGACGGTCGAGATAGTAGCTGAGTTGAGTCATGCAGCCGATATTGCCAGTGGCCACGATATCCGGATCGGTCGAGCGGATGTGGGTGGCTTTTCGCTCGCCTAGTGCCTTCGCCATCTCCGGGTGCAAAAGATTGTAGGTGCCGGCCGAGCCGCAGCAGAAATGCCGCTCCGGCACATCGGCCACCTCGAAACCGGCGGCCCGCAATAACGCGCGCGGCTCTTCGCTGACCTTCTGGACGTGCTGCATCGAGCAGGGGTCATGATACGCTACGCGATAGGCCGGCACGCGGGCGGTGGGTTTGCGGAGCCCGAGCAACCAGAGGAATTCGCTGACATCGCGCGCGAGCGCCGCAATCTCCGCCGCTGGCTGCGCCATGCCGGGCTCCCGCGCGAACAGATGACTGTAATCCTTCACCGTCGTGCCGCATCCCGAAGCATTGATGATGACGCCGTCGAGCCCGCCTGCGCGAACCCTTCCCCAGGCGCGAATATTTTGCCGCGCGAAAGCGCGCGCCTCCTCCTCGCGCCCCATATGCAGATTCAGCGAACCGCAACAGCCTGATCCAGCCGCGATCACCACCTCGCAGCCGTGTCCCCGCAGCAGCCGGATCGTCGCGGCGTTGATGTCGCCGTTAAGGGCTTGCTGCACGCAGCCGGCGAGCAGGGCGACACGCTTTCGCACCGCGCCTTCCGCCCGAAACACTTGCGGCGCAAGGACATCCGGCGCGACACGCGGAGGAATCATGTCCAGCATCGATCGCCATCGCGGCGGCAGCAGCGGCCACAATGGGCGCGTCAGGCGCCCAAGCGCCATTGCCGCGCCGAAGGCCCGCGGATGCGGCAGCACGCGCGCGAGCAGCGTGCGCGCCAGGCGCTCGCCCAGCGGGCGGCGGAAATTGCGCTCGATATGCGCCCGTGCTCGGTCGATCAGATGGACATAGTCCACCTTCACCGCGCAGGTCGTCATGCAGGACAGGCACGAGAGGCAGTTGTCGAGATGGCGGACGGTGTCCGGCTCGGGCGCCCCGCCTTTCTCCAGCATCGCTCGGATGAGGTCGATGCGCCCGCGCGGCGATTCGTTCTCGTCGCGCGTGAGCACATAGGTCGGGCAAGTGTTCGTGCAGAAGCCGTAATGCACGCAGGTCTGCAGGATTGCGTTCGCTTCCGCGATCCGAGGGTCGCGCAATTGGCTGGGGGTGAAATTCGTTTGCATGGCCTGTCGGCATCATAATATTGAAGGATGCAGCTCGCCATCCTTCGCCGCGGGTTCGATCTTGTATTCGCCCCAATCGCCGACGCGGCGCTTGCCGAGCAGCGCGATTAGCTCGCGCCGTTTCAAATGATCGAATTGCATCTGCTGTTAGTGGCCAGGGAGCCATTGACGGCATATCGAATTGTCGAGGATCGAGTCAGGGCTTCGCTGCGCTGCGGGCCGGTCTATGTCAGCAGCGCATATGCTGCCCTGAAGCTGCGTCTGGCCTGAGTCCGTCCTCATTCGAAACCAGCCGTAGCGCGCCCGATACGGCACGCTCACTTCGTGCCAAACTGCGACCAAGCCCAAAGTACCCTATGTCAGCTTCCGCCAGCTGCGGACATCTGCCATATGAGGCTATGTGCGAGAAGTGCCAAAAGCACGCATTACCGCAGTGCCGCGGCAACGGTCGCTTCACCCCGTTCAGCAGACATAAAAGTGTGGACTCTTCCTCCTGCTCTCAGGAGCCCTACTCCCCCGCCGCCTGAGGATTCAGGACGGAGGTCGGACAGAGCGTTGGGGGGTCCGTAAACGAGGGTTAGACCCGTAGGGAATTGTTAACCCGCCCCCGCCGCAAATAGGTCAGACTGGCCTATCGTCTTATGCGCTTCGGTCCATCTTGTTGATCACCACGGCGACCTGGCGGACACCGAGCAGGTTCAGGAGATAGCCGTGCCGGCGGGTCTGGTCGCGCACGCCTTCCATCGCATCGATGATCAGGACAGCGGCGTCTGGTCGCTCACCTGTGAAACCGTAACGGGCCGGACTGAACGCGACTCATCATGGCGTTATCGCGCGCAGGCTAAACTGAAATACGGCCCCTCGGGGCTGGTTCGGTGCAGCCCAGAGGCGCCCGTCATGGGCTTCGACAATCGAGCGACAGATCGCTAGGCCCATCCCCATTCCCTGGGGTTTCGTCGTGAATAGAGGATTGAAGATTTGGTCCATATCCCTG
>DASXIG010000370.1:0-7855 GCA_036498105.1 Xanthobacteraceae bacterium
GAAGGGGTCGATGCGCCCGGCCGCGGCGAAATAATCGCGCGCAGAGGCGCCCATCGCGTCGTGGTCGTGGCCGAGCCCGTCGTGGAAGATGCTGAGCATCAGACAATCGAGCGCGAGCGCGGCCATCTCGGTCTTGCACTCCAGCGCATCGCCGTAAGCGCGCCTGCGCCAGCGCGCGATCAGGGCCGCAACCGCGCCCGCCATGGCTGGAGCGAACTGGATGAGCATCTTGCGCCCGAAGAATGGAGCAAGCATGCGGCGCTGGCTCGCCCACTGCTCGCCGTCGGCCGCGACCAGCCCCTCGCGCAGGCGCGTCGTGAGAATACGCCGCTCGAGCGCGCTCTTGCGATAGTCGCCCGGGTTCTCCACCAGCGCCTTGCGGATGGCCGCGGGTTCGCTCACGACAGCAACGCGCGCGAACGGGAAGCCGCCCATGACGATCGGCTGCTCGAAATGGATTTTGGTCCAACACTCGATCGGGTTTCTGGCAAGCGCCCGAAGGAGCGCAATCGGGCCGAGCGGTTTTGGTCGCGGCGTCGGATGCGGCGGGCGAAAGGCGGGAGAGCCGGAGGGCATGTGCCTTATCAAGTAGGGCGGCGTAACCCGCCGTGTTCCGGCGGATTACGCCACGCTAATCGATCCTACAAGATTACAGTGCCGGCTGGCCTTCGTGGATCTGGCGGGAATCGGCCGGCGCCTCGGCGCGATCGGTCATGCCATAGTTGCGGATGACGGCCGCGATGCGCAGCCGGTAATCGGCGAAGATGCCGGCGCGGCCCGCCGACTGGCTTTCGCGATGGCGCGCATTATTGCGCCACGCCTTCACGGCTTCCTCGTCGCGCCAGAACGAGAGCGAGAGCAGCTTTCTCGGCTCGGTCAGGCTCTGGAAGCGCTCGATCGAGATGAAGCCGTCGGCGCCATCGAGCTCGCTGCGCAATGCCGCCGCGAGCCGCAGGTAGTCGTCCTTGCGGGCTTCCGCCGGCCAGACTTCAAAGATGACAGCGATCATGCGGTCCTCCGCTTTGTCTCATAAGGCGCTGATCAAAACACTACCACGCTGCGGATGGCCTCGCCGCTGCGCAATGCGGCGAAGCCCGCGTTGATGGCGTCGAGGCGGATGCGCTGGGTTATCAGCTCGTCGAGCATGAGGCGGCCCTCGAGGTAGGCGCGCGCCAGCAGCGGGAAGTCGCGCGCCGGGCGGGCATCGCCATAGCTCGATCGTCGGATCCGCTTCTCCTGCATCAGGGCGCCCCAGCGAAATGCGACCTCCCTGTCCACATCGATCTTGCCCAGCCAAACCACTTCGCCTCCGGGGCGGACCGCCTCGACGCTGGTGCGGAACGCAGCTGGGCTGCCCGCCGCCTCGATCACGATGTCGGCGCCGCGGCCCGAAGTCCGGCTTCTCGCCAGCGTAACCGCGTCTTCCTTGTTCGGGTTGACGCAGGAGGTCGCGCCCATGCGGGATGCGAGCTTGAGCTTTTCATCGACAATGTCGCACGCGATGATATCGGCCGCCCCGGCAAGACGTGCCCCCTGGACCGCGGAAAGCCCCACTGCGCCGCATCCGATCACCATGACGCAGTCGGCGCGCCCGATGCGCGCCACGTTCAAGGCGGCGCCGACGCCGGTCATGACGCCGCATCCGATCAGGCACGCGCGGTCGAAAGGGATCTCGTCGCCGACCGCAATCGCCTGCTGCTCCTGCACGATGCAATACTCGCCGAACGCGCCCAGGAACATCAGCCGCTTGAGCTCGCGGCCGTTCGCCAGCCGGCCCTTGCTTTCCCCGTCGAACGCAACGGCGTGCGGGCCCTGGGCAAGATAATCCGCGCACAGGATCGGCAGCGCGCGGTCGCAGTAGAAGCAGTGGCCGCAATGCGGGTTCCAGGACAGGACGACGTGATCGCCCTTGCGGACTCTGGTCACGGCAGGCCCGACGTCTTCCACTACGCCCGCGGCTTCATGGCCGAGCAGGATCGGCATGGGATAGCGCAGCGATCCGTCGATCACTTCCAGATCGGTGTGGCAGAGCCCCGCCGCCCGTACGCGCACAAGAACGTCGGACCTTCGCAGCGGGGTCGCGCTGATGCGCTCGATCGCAAGCGGCGCGCCCGCCTGATGCAGCACGGCGGCCTCATATTGCAGCGTCACTTCTTAAGGTGGCCTTTCTTCACCCCGGCTTCGGGGAAGATCCACATCGAGACAACCATGAAGACGGCGGTCACCATGAGAAAGGTCGAGAGGCCATGACGCACGGGCGAGCCGCTCCAATAGGCGAGAATGGCCGCCACGATCAGGACCAGCGCAGACACCACGGTCTTGACGTCATTGGGCATCGTCGTACTTCGGCTTCAGGAATAAATGCACGTTGTTCCCGTAGGGGCGGGTCTGAAACCCGTCCCGACACATTAGATCAGTACGAGCCCACGGGGACGGCGGCGGATTCGTCGGGGCGCCGCGGCGAGCCGCGCAGCTTCTTCTTGAGAAAGCGCGTCTCGTAGCCGTTGAAGAGATGGCCCAGGAGGCCGCGATCGAGATCGGAGGTTCCGAACAGCCAGTCGGCAATGGGGAAGGTCAGGTTCATGTTGACCTCCATCATCAGCCGCGCGTTGTGATGGGCGGTGTGATGGCGCCGCAAGGTGTTCACGAACGGACAGTTGCGTACGAACGAGCTTTCCTCGACATGGCAGCAGAAGTGCATGAACTCGTAGATGAGGTACATGCCCGTGGTCACGCACATGAACAGCCAGCCGACATTGGGCGAGAAGATGAGACCCAGGATCACCGCGGCCGGGATCGACATCAGAATGAACACGACCAGCGCATAAGGCGGGAACACCGTCACCCGCCAATCCTTGTGGTCGCGAAACCGCATCTCGTCGTCGGTAAAGAACTGATGGTGGTTGAGCGTGTGGCGTTCGTAGATTGCGCGCAGTCCTTTGATATTCACCGGCCGATGCATGACGAATCTGTGCACCGCCCATTCGAACACGTTGGTGAAAAGGAAGGTGAGGGGAACGGTCAGCCACTCCAGCCAGGTGACGTTATGGATGTGCTGGACGTAAATGTAGAATGCCGCCGCTCCCATGGCGTAGATGATGGCGATGTGGAAGTAGCCGTCGTACCACCCCAGGATGCGGGAGCGATATTCCTGCCGAAAGTCGATTTGCCGCCGACTTATCATTGCGTCCTCCTTGCAGCTGGCGGACCAGGACACGCCCGCCGAGCTATCGGTTGGCTCCTGGGTCCCGGCTCTCGCTCCGTTCGGGCGAAGGAGCCCTCACTGTGCTCGGCCGGGACACGAAAGCTGCGTGTCCCGGCCGAGCGATGCCGGGCCCGGCCCGGCGGAGCGAAGATCCGGGACCCAGGGTCAAAGGTATCGAAGCCTGATATATCACCAGTCTATCAGCCGGAAAAGGCCGGTTCAATCCGCGTCTGTCGCCTCATGCCGCCCCCTCGATCACCCGCCGCACGGCGGCATCCCGGCGGGCCTCGACCGGCTTGCCGGCGAAGATGATCTCGCCGCGCTCGATCACGTAGAGCCGATCGGTGAAATCGGGGACGTGAAAGATGTTGGACTCGGCGATGCAGACGGCGTGGCCGAAGGCCCTGATGGCGGCGAGCCCATCGATGATGGATGGCACGATCACCGGGGAAAGGCCTTCGGTCGGCTCGTCGAGCAGCAGCAGTTTCGGACCGAGCGCAAGCGCCCGCGCAATGGAAACCATCTTGCGCTCGCCGCCCGAGAGCGCGTGGCCGCCGCGCTGGCGATACTGCTCGAGCCCCGGAAACACCCGGTAGGCCTGTTCGAGCCGCGCCTGCGCGGTGCGCGGGCCGGGACAGGTCCAGGTCGGCAGCGCAATGTTTTCGGCCACCGAGAGCTCGCCGAACACCTCGCTTTCCTCGGGCGCAAAGCCAATGCCCATGCGCGCGATCTCGAATGGCCGCAGCCCGGCGATGTCCCTGCCGTCGAACGCTATGGTGCCCGCGAGCGGCGTGCGAAATCCCATGACGGTGCGGAAGCTCGTCGTCTTGCCCGCCCCGTTGCGGCCGACCAGGCACACGAGCTCGCCGGCGTTCACCTCGAACGTCACACCCCGCAGCACGGGGCTGCCGAGGATGTCGACTGCGAGGTCCTTCACCGCGAGCATCAGTGGCCTCGCCGCTTGCCCACGACTGCGTCGATGAGAGCCGCATCGGCGAAGAACCGGTGGGGCGGAAGATCGGCCAGCACCTTGCCCCCGGACAATGCGATGATGCGGCTCGAATAGGCCGCGACCAGATCCATGTCGTGCTCGACCAGCACGATCGCCTTTACCCCGGCCTTGCGCCCAGCAGCGATCAGGATGCCCATGATCGCGTGCTTGTCGGCGGTGGACACGCCGGAAGTGGGTTCGTCGAGCAGAATGACCTCGGGATCCAGCGCAAAGGCCGACGCCACGTCGAGCAGCTTCTTCTCGCCTTGCGAGAGCACCGCGGCGGTTGCGTCGAGCCGGCGCTCGAGGCCGAAGATGTGCGCCACTTCACGCGCGCGGTCGGCGATCGCCTTGTCCGCGGCGAGGCGCGAGAGCAGACGCCAGCGCTTCTTCTGGCGGGAAACGAGCGCGGTGGCGATGGCCTCCTCGACGGTGAGCTGGGGGAAGATCTGAATGAGCTGAAACGAACGGGCGAGCCCTTGCTCTGCGAGGCTGACGGGCCCGATCCCGGCGATGCTCCTGCCCCTGAACAAAACGTCGCCGGTTGTGGGCTCCAGGAGCCCGGTGAGCAGGTTGACGAGGGTCGTCTTGCCGGCGCCGTTCGGCCCGATCACCGAGATGAGCTCGTCGGCCGCAACAGCGATGCTGACATCCTCGAGCGCCTGGAATGGCCCGAACGCCTTGCTCACCCCGCGCGTTTCGAGGAGGGCGCTCATGCATCGGCCCGCCGCGCGGTCCGCAGCAGCACCGGCCGCAGCATATCGGGCAATGCGGCGATGCCGCCGGGAAAGCCGATGACGATGAGGGCGAGAATGGCTCCGAGAATGAAGCGCCAATACTGCGTGAGCGACTGGAGCTGATCCTGGAGGAGCGTGAACGCGAGCGCGCCGACGATGGGACCAAAGAAATTGGAGAATCCGCCCAGCACGGTCATGAACACGAGCTGGCCGGAATGGGTCCAGTAGACGAGCTCGGGATCTGCAAGCCCGATGCGAAAGCCGAGGATCGTGCCGCCCGCCGCGCCGAAGCCCGCGGAGATGACGAAGGCGGCGAGCCGGAATCGATGCACGTGCACGCCGAGATATTCCGCCTTGCGCGCGTTGTCGCGGATGGCGCGCAGATGCAGCCCGAACGGGGAATGCACGATCCGCCACATCAGCAGCGCGGCGAGAACCAGCAGCGCCAGGCAGTAATAATAAAACGGCCCAGCGAGGAGCTCGATCTTGTTGTACTGCGCAAGCTCGAGCCCAATGAGCTTCATGCGCGGCACCCGCATGCCGCTGTCGCCGCCCGTGACATGGTAGAACTTGAACAGGAAGGAATAGAACAACATGCCGAAGGCAAGCGTGAGCATGCCGAAAAAGATGCCCACATTGCGCACGCAGAGGAAGCCGACCGGAACCGCGGCCGCCATGGTGAAGAGCACGACGGCAAACAGCACGAGCTCGAAGGAATGAATCCCGAGCACGCCCGCGAGCACAGCGGCGCCGTAGGCGCCGGCGCCGAGGAACATCGCATGGCCGAAGGAGAGGAGGCCAGTGTAGCCGAATAGAAGATTGAAGCCGAGGAGCGCAATGGCATAGCCGAAGAACGGGATCATCAGCGTGGCGTAATAGGGCGGTGCCACGATGGGGATGAGCGCGAGGGCGAGGGTGCCCGTCGCCGCGAACGCGGGAGTGTGCCACGGTTTCACGGGAGAACGCTGCCGGCGAAGGCGACAGCACGAGCAGCAAGCTCGGCCTGCTCCCTCTCCCCGTTGGCCGCACGGCTCACGGTCACGATGTCAGCCGTCTGCCGAACAGGCCGGCGGGGCGCAGCAGGAGAACCGCGATCACGATGAGGTAGATCGCGAGCACTTCGAACTCGGGATAAAGCACGATGGCATAGGCGCGGATGAGCCCGACGATGAGCGCTCCCACCACTGCGCCACGCATCGAGCCAAGGCCTCCGATGACGACCACCGCAAAGGCCTCGACCACGAACTCGATCGCCATGTCGAGCGACGCGGCCGCGGTGGGAACGACCAGCGCACCCGCGGTGGTCCCGAGCGCGGCGCCGAGCGTGAATACGACCGCATAGATCCGGCGCACATCAACCCCCAGCGCTTCCGCCATGGCGCGATTTTCCGCCGTCGCGCGCAGGACGCGTCCGAAATTGGTCCGCTGCAGCAGGGCTCCGAGCGCTGCCGCAATCGCGATCGCGGCCGCAATCACCAGGAGATTATAGACGGGAACGCCGAAATCCCCGGCCGTGATGGCGCCGTAGATCAAATAGGCGTTGTCGAGGGAGCGGGGATTGGCGCCCCAGAAGAAGCGAAAGACGTCCTGGAACATGAGCACGAGCGCAAAGGTGAGCAGGAGCTGAAAGCTCTCGTCGCGGCCGTAGACGCTGCGCAGCATTCGCTCGATCGGCGGCCCGATGACGCCGAGCAGCAGCCCGGCGAGCACCAGACCCGGAAAAATGAGCCACGGCGAGAGGCCGAGCTGGCTGGCGTAGGCGATGAAGGTGACCCCGAAATAAGCTCCGAGCGCATAGAACGATCCGCAGGCGAGATTGACGATCTTCTGCACGCCGAACACGAGCTGCAAGCCGGCGGCGACCAAAAACAGAACGGCGGCGTGAAATACGCCGCCGATCAGGATGTTGGCAAACGCAGCCATTAAAGCGGATGTTCAGACCTTGAACTGCGCGGTCTTGATCCATTCCCAGAAATTGGCGCCGGGGGGTTTTTGCAGGTCGGTCGAATACATCGTCTCGAAGGTGCCGAGCGTTACGAAATCATAATTGTTGTTGTGGGTCGTGAAGCCCTGCACGAAGGTCTGCTCGGCGATATGGTCCTTCCGCCATGAGCTCTTGCCGCCGAGGCTCTCGATGGAGAGGCCGACCAAGGCATCAATCACGTCGTTCTGCGAGGGCCAACTGCCGCCTTTCGCCTTCGAGGCTGCTTCCACCGCCGCCTTGTAGGAGGCGAGCGCGAAATACGCCCGATCGGCCTCCCATTCCGGATAGTCATTGTGGGCCTTGGCGTACCAGGCCACGAACTCTTTCGCCAAGGGCGACGCATTCGGGTTGGCGAAATAGAGCGTGTTGTGGCCGAACAGCATGCCCTCGGGTGTGAATTCCTTCTTCATCGATGTGTGCTGCCACCCGGCGGCGGGGAACACGAGCCTGGTGCCCTTGGTGAGCTCCGCGGCGTGTGCCTGCTTCATGAACACGGGAAGATCGGCGAAGAGGAGCGAGGAAAAAATCAGGTCGGGCTTGGCGGCTTTGAGCGCGGCGACGTGGCTCGTCAGATCCATGGTCCCGACCTTGGGCCACTGCTCCGTCACCACGTTGTGCTCGATGTTGAAGCGCTTGAGCATGGCGACGAACGCCGCCATGTTGTTGCGCCCGTAGGAGTAATCGGGATTGATGCCGGCAACCGTGACGAATTGTCCCTTCCAGTGCTTGATGGCGAGCAGCGAGGACATGATCGCCTCGCATTCGTTGTCGGTGCTGCGGAAGAGATAGCGGGGACTCGGGATCTTCTCGTCCACGCCGTCCTGCGTGGTGCCGTCCCAGTAAATGGTGAGCGCGCGTGCCTCCTCCACCGCGGGGCCGAGCGCAAGCCCCACGCCGGTGGAGATGATGCCCTGCACGCAATCGACCTTCTCCTGCTG
>DASXIG010000371.1:0-1814 GCA_036498105.1 Xanthobacteraceae bacterium
GGACCCGATTTTCGTGTCGGCCTGTTCGGTGGATTCCATTATTTGAACGAAACGGTGAGCGCTTACGGCTGCGGTCAGGCCGCTTTCAATCCGTTCGTCTGCGGCGGTGTGTTTCCAATTCCCAATCAGGTGAAGGTGATCACCCAGGACAACAACTGGTACTCCCTGCGGTTCGGCATCGACGGCATGTACGAGATCGGCCGTTTCCGCTTTTCGGCCGAGGCCGTGTGGCTGCCGATGGTGTGGCTCAATGGCTCCGATGCCCATTGGCTGCGCATCAGCAATCTCGTCGGCGATTTCACCGGCCCGGTGCCCGAGGACGGCAAGGGCTGGGGCTTTCAGTTCGAAGGCTTCGTTTCCTATCGGGTGACTCCGGCATGGAGTATCGGCATTGGCGGACGCTACTGGCACATGGAGACCCACGGCCTGACCCACTTCGAGAATCACATCGTGGCAGTCACTGCCTACCCGCAGCCGGTCGACTGGAAGGTCGACAATTTGGCATGTTCTTGCAATTGAGCCTGAAGTTCGGTCCCTATCCCGTCATCGATGTGCACTAGCCAGAGCGCGTCCCGGTGAACGCGGATCACGAGTGTAGGGTGGGCAAAGCGCGCCGCACGCAGACAAGTTTACGCAGTCTGCGCAAGCTTGACTGCGTTGCGCGCGTGCCCACGCGTGGGCACGTCGCCAGCGCAAGCGCCGGCTCCTTTGCCCACCGTACGGTTCTATTCGAACGGGACGCGCTGTAGAAAATGGAGCGATTGCTTCGCGCCACCGTCAATACCTGGAACGGCCTCTGCGACGTCGCGCGCAGCGAGCCGGCGTTCCGCCAGGAGCTCGCCGCGCTGATCGTGGCGCTGCCGGTTGCGTTCGTCATCGCCGAAGGCGCCTGGAAACGGTGCATTCTCATCGGCGCGCTGCTCCTGGTGCTCGTAGTCGAGCTGTTGAACACCGCGATCGAGAAGCTTGCCGACCGCGTATCGCGCGACAGCGATGGCCAGATTCGCCGGGTCAAGGACATGGGCTCGGCAGCGGTCGGTCTGGCGCTTCTGATCGCCGGGATGGTCTGGCTGCTCGCGCTCGCCGAGCGTCTCGGCTTGATTTGATCGGGTTGATTTGAATGGGCTTGATTTGATCGGGTTGCGCACGGCGCGCTACACCTGGGCCCATGAGCCCTCGACCCTCCGACCGTCTGGCGATCGCGATCGCGCAGCTCAATCCGACTGTGGGGGACGTCGCCGGCAATGCCGCCAAGGCACGGCACGCCCGCGCACAGGCCGCGCGCGACGGCGCCGATCTGGTTGCCCTGCCCGAGCTTTTTCTCGCGGGCTATCCGCCTGAAGACCTCGTGCTCAAGCCCGCGCTGCAGGCGGCCTGCCGGGCCGCCATCGAGGAGCTCGCGCGCGATACCGCGGACGGCGGCCCGGCAATGCTGATCGGCACGCCCTGGGTCGAAGCCGGCAAGCTATTTAACGGTTACTGCCTCCTCGCTGGCGGAGCGATTGCCGCGGTGCGCTTCAAGGTCGATCTGCCCAACTACGGCGTCTTCGATGAGAAGCGCGTCTTCGAGGCAGGGCCGCTGCCGGGCCCGGTCAATTTTCGCGGTGTCCGACTCGGCATTCCGGTCTGCGAGGACATCTGGGGCGCCGAGGTCGTCGAACGCCTGGCGGATACCGGTGCGGAGCTGCTGATCGTTCCGAACGGCTCGCCGTATTGGCGCGAGAAGGATGAGGTACGGCTCAACATCGCCGTTGCGCGTGTCACCGAGAGCGATTTGCCCATCGTCTACGTCAATCAGGTCGGCGGACAGGATG
>DASXIG010000372.1:0-2215 GCA_036498105.1 Xanthobacteraceae bacterium
TCCCGGCGAGCGCGAGGCCGACGGCGGCGACGAGGCAACCGCCGAACAGGTTCCATCGCCGCTCCGACATGCGGTCGGAGACGAAGCCCCATGTCAGCATTCCGAGCGCGCCGCAGATATAGGGGATCATGGTCACCCAGCCGACCTGCATGGTGGTGAGCCCGAGCTGCTTCACCATCTGCGGCAGGAAGAGCAGCATTCCGAGGCTCGCCGTCACGATGCCGAAATAGTTCAACGCGAGCAGCAGGACCTTGGGATCCCAGAAGGATCGCCACAGGCTGACGGTGCGGCTCTTCTCGATCAGGCGGCGCTCGCCCTCGAGCGTGCTGATCAGCCAGGCGCTCTCTTGTTTCCCAAGCCAGCGTGCCTCGGCGGGGCGATCGGTCACGTAGAGAAGCACGACGAGGCCGAGCACCACCGTGGGCACCGCTTCGAGAATGTACATCCACTTCCAGCCGGCAAGGCCCCCGATCCCGTGCATCCCGACGAGCAGCCCGGTGGAGAGCGGCGCGCCTGCCGCCACGGCGATCGGCAGCGCCAGCATGAAGCCTGAGATGATGCGGGCGCGGTGATGGTCCGGGAACCAGTAGGTAAAGAACAGCACCAGGCCCGGGAACAGTCCGGCCTCGGCGACGCCCAGGAGAAAGCGGACCAGCAGGAAGCTGTAGGGGCCGGTGCAGAACGCCGTCGCTCCTGATATGAGCCCCCAGGTCACCATGATGCGCGCGATCCACAAGCGCGCGCCGAGCTTCTCCAGGATCATGTTGCTCGGGACCTCGAACAGGAAATAGCCCCAGAAAAATGCACCGGCCGCCATCCCGTAGGTCGCCGCATCGAGCCCCAGATCCTTGTTCATCGTGAGGGCGGCGAAGCCCACATTGATGCGGTCGAGGTAACAGAGAAAATATGTGAGAATCGCGAACGGCAGCAGGCGCCAGTAGATCTTGCGCATGGTGCTCTGCTCGAGGGTGTCGGCCATAAGTGGTTCTCCCTGGACCTATCCGCGTTTTCTTATTCGTTGCCGGAGCATACGACGGCGCGCGGGACAAGCATAGTGCCGGAGCGACCGGCGCGCGAGCGGACGGCCGGCTTTACTCGATCACCTCGTTCGCGGCAGATAGGAAATCAGGCGAGATTGTGAGGCCGAGGATGCGTGCCGTGCGCAAATTAACGACGAAGTCGAACGTCGCTGGCTCGTCGATCGGGAGATCAGCGGGTTTTGTCCCGCGTAGAATGCGATCGACGTAACCCGCCGCCCGCCGGAAACTGTCCGGTATGTTCGGGCCATAGGCCATGAGCCCACCGTCGTCAGCATATTCGCGCTCAGGATAGATTCCCGGCAAGTGTGCCGCTTGCGCGAGCGCAATTATCGTCGCGCGGTTATTCCAGAGCATGGCATCGGGGAGCACAGCGAGAGCATCACTACCGGACAAGCTCGCCGGGTTGAGCGCGCGCAATTCATCGGGAGTGCCGGCATGGAGCAACGCAAGGCGTACGCCAAGCGCTTTGGCGGCTTCGGCGGTAGTACCGAGCGCAAGCGACGTCGATGGGTTCTTTGGGTCGATCAGGACACTGACGCTCGCAATTGCGGGAAATGCTTGCTTGAGCAATTCTAACCGCTTGCCGCTGAGCACGTCGCTACGAACTGTCATCCCCGTGACGTTGCCGCCCGGCCGCCGGATGCTGGCCGCGAATCCCAGGAGCACCGGGTCACCCGCCGCCCCCATGACGATCGGGATCGTGCGCGTTACATCGAATGCGGCGCGCACGGCTGGGGTTGCATCCGCAACAATCACGTCAACCGGGATGTGCGCCAGCTCCGCCGCTAGACCCGCCAGCGCGTCGGTGTTGCCCTTGGCAAGACGGAAATCGAGGACGATGGTCCTTCCCTCGACATAACCAAGATCGCGCAGCCCCTTCCGGAAAGCGTCAAAGATGGGGGTCGCCTCATTCGCGGCCGGCGAAAGGATGCCGATGCGCGGCACCTTGCCCGGCTGTTGTGCCGCTGCCGGGTACACGGATTTGACCGACGTTGCGGCAGCCGTGCCGGCAAGAAGCGTGATGACCTCGCGCCGCCGTAGCGGTAGGGACGTGCGTTTCATCGCACGCCCCCCGCCCAGATCCGTACGTGCGGCTTTCCCGCATACGGCTCCCGCCTCGGGTGTTTGACGGCAAAAGGTGCCGTATACGCTCCAGCGCCTTTGACACGCGAGCC
>DASXIG010000373.1:0-8555 GCA_036498105.1 Xanthobacteraceae bacterium
CGCCGATCGCGGTCCGAACAGGTTCTGCGAAAACGACGGAACGCTGCGATGTCATGGCAAAATCTCCTGAGCTCTATGTGATTGTGGATTCGGTACGTTCAGGCCATCGACGATGTCACGTGCAGCTCATGCTTGCGCCGGATCCGCGGCGCCCAGTGGAAACGCACGGGACCGAACCAGGCGCCGCCTGCGACCGCGACCGCGTTGATCAGGCCAAATGCCGCCAGCGCAACCGCGAGCGCAAGGAATACGTTCGTCAGGTCACCGGTCAGTCGCAGCGCCAGCCAGCCGCCCACGGCTGCAATCGCCAGCCGGGTGAGATTTGCCAGCAGCGGCCAGAGCAGCCTGCCTGCGCCTTGCGAGGCGAAGTAGAGCGCCATGCCGAAGCCGAACAGGCCGTAGAACGGGCCTACCACGCGCAGATAGCGCGATCCGGCGTCCAGCATGGCCGCGTTGCTGTCGAACAGCGACAACCAGGCGCGCGGGAAAGCTGCCGCGGAAAGTCCGATGATCTCACACAGGCCGGCCGCAACTGCGGCACCGATCCAGGCGGTGCGCAAGGCGCGGCCGCGCTCGCCCGCGCCGATATTGGTGCCGACGATGGCGACGAGCGGGCCGCCGAGGCCGAAGACAAGCGGGATCAGGAGGTATTCGAGGCGCGAGCCGGTGCCATAGCCGGCGATCGCCGCAGGCCCGAACTGGCCGATCAGCCCGGTCGCGACCGCGATGGTGACATTGGTGCCGACCGTGATCAGGGCCGCGACGGCGCCGACGCGCAAGATGTCGCGAAACAGCGCCCGGCGAAAAGCGAATCCTCGAATGGAGAGCCGGATCAGGCTGCGCGCGGAGCGCAGATAGATCGCAAGCGCGACACTCCCCAAGGCATAAAAAGCGATGACTGCGACGGCGCCCCCCGCGATCCCAAGACTGGGAAACGGTCCCCAACCAAAGATGAGACAAGGAGACAAGGGGATCAGCGCGGCCGCACCCACGCAGGTCACGATCGCCGGCACCGCCATGTTGCCGGTGCCGCGAATGATGTTTGCCAGCGAGTTGAACAGCCACAGCAGAATTGCGCTTGCAAAGATCACGTTGGAATAGGTCAGCGCCGCGGCGAGCGATGCGCCTGACCCGCCCATGGCGCTATACAGCCATCGTCCGCCGGCGAGCACGCTCACGGTAAACGCCAGCCCGAAAATGACGGCGATGGCGAGCGCGTGCAGCGCCAATGCATCGGCATCGGCGCGCCGTCCGGCTCCGAGAGCGCGCGCTATCGCGGACGATATGCCGCCCCCCATCGCGCCCGCCGACATCATCTGCATCAGCATCAGAGCGGGAAACACCAGCGCAACGCCTGCGAGCGCATCGGTCCCGAGCTTGCCGACGAAATAGGTCTCGATCAGCCCCACCGAGGCCTGCGCCACCATCACCAGCACGTTCGGTGCCGCCAGCCGCAACAGTGTCGGAGTGATCGGCGCCTCGATGAGGTGCCGCGTTCGGGAATCGAATTGCGGTGATACTGTGCGGGGCGCGCCCTGGTCCGGCGGGAAATCCGGCGCCGTGCCGCTGCGTACCGCGTTCGAGCTCATGGCGAATTCCCGCAAAATCGGCGGCACTGCTGCCCCGCTTGACATCGAGCGTATATGCGCATAAATAGGGGGACGTACGCATTTGTCAAGCGAAGATTCCAATCCAATGACGAAGATCTAATCGAATGAAAGAGGACGACCGAAGCAAGACCCAAGAGTGCGTTTGCCTGGCGGTTCGCCAGGCGGCGCGCCACGTCACCCAATCCTATGACCAGTTCCTGGCACCAGCAGGCTTGCGCACCACCCAGTACTCCATTCTCGCAAGGCTGAAACGAAAAGGACCGATGACCATCAACGCGCTTGCAGCCGAGCTCGTGATGGACCGAACGACGCTGGGGCGGAACATACTTCCGCTGGAGCGCGATGGCTTGATCACGATCGAGCCTTCGGCATCCGACGGCCGCAGCAAGGAGCTGCGCCTGACCAAAGCCGGCGACCAGCGCCTCGAGGCGGCTCGACCGAGATGGCTCAAGGCGCAAGCGCGGTTTGAATCCAGCTTCGGCAGCAAGCGAGCATCCGAGCTGCGCGAGCTGTTGCGCGCGGTGGTCGCAAGCGAGCTCGGCCGGCCTTCGGCGGAGTTCTGAACCGTCACACTAATGTAGCTCCATTGCATGCTTCCCGGTGGGCGCATACCTGAGGTCGGTCGCGCGTACCACGAGGGCAGGAGCGAACGGCGTGCAGAACAGGAGCTTTTCCAGACGCGACCTGCTCGAGTTCTCCACGGCGTCGGCCGTCGCCACCGTATTTGCGGCGCCGCTCCGGGCCGCCGCGGCTGAGACGACCGCGGTCGACCAGGCCCTGATCCAGGCGGCCCGAAAGGAGGGCGTGGTCGCGTTCTACACTGCGATGGAGATCCCGGTCGCGGAGACCCTCGCCAAGGCATTCCAAGCCAGGTACCCCGGCATTGCGGTGCGCGTGAAAAGATCGGGAGCCGAGCGCGTGTTCCAGCGCATCGGGAAAGAAGAGGAAATCCGGCTCTACGAAGTCGACGTCGTGTGCAGCACGGATGCAGCACATTTTGTCCGCTGGAAACGCGAGGGATGGCTCGCGCCGTTCCTTCCGCAAGATGCCGCCGCATATTTGCCCGCCGAGCAGGTCGATGCAGACGGCATGTATGCAACCGCGTTCGCCCTGCTCAGCCCCATCGGCTACAACACCAATCTGGTCAAGCCCGAGGACGCGCCCAAGAGCTTCGCCGACCTGCTCGCCCCCAAGTGGAAGGGCAAGATCGTCAAGGCCAACCCGGGATACAGCGGCGTGATTCTCACCGCGACTTTTGAGCTCGCGCGCGATCTCGGCTGGGCTTACTTCGAGAAGCTCGCCCAACAGCAGGTTACGCAGGTACAGTCGGCCTACGATCCGCCCCAGCGGCTCGCACATGGCGAAAGCGCCATTCAAGCCGACGGTGCCGAGTCGGACTTGCTGCTGTTGAAGGAGCAAGGTGCGCCCGTGGAGGCCGTCTATGCGACGGAGGGTACCCCGCTGATCACTGCTCCGAGCGCAGTCTTCCAGAGCGCGCCCAATCCGAATGCGGCTCGCTTGTTCCAGAGCTTCCTCTTCAGTGCCGACGCGCAGCAGCTTCTGATCGATGACTCCGGCTTGTGCTCATTTCACGCACTGGTGAGGGAAAAGCCGGGACGCCGGTCGCTGTCCGACATCAAGCTGATGAAGGCGGACCCCGTGGCGATGGCGGCGCAGAGCGAGGAGATCAAGGCACGCTACAGCAGGCTTTTCGGGGTGTGATCAGCCCCCCGATCTCGAAAAGAATAAAGGAAGGGGCGCCGCAAGGTGGCCTTTCTATTCAGAGGTCGTCACAAAACCAGGCGCTTCTCAACAAAAAACGTCCTGTGCCTGGATCTCGCCATCCTCGTGCGGCGCGCAGTATTGGGCCAACTTCTGCGTCGCCTCATCCACCGCCAGTCCTCGTGTAGCTGTGGATAAAGCCTGCGCTGCGAGGGTCGCGAGAACAACGCTCGATCCCATCGCGATGAGACTTTTTGTCGACAGCCATTTCATCTTGTCGCTCCTTGGTCATGAGATCCGGGACACACGCCCTCACCAGCCGTCGGGCTTCATCCACTCGCGCACCGGCCGTCCCTCGTAGGTGCCGCCCTGGCAGTAGGGATAGCATTGCCACGATCCGTCGGACTGATCGGAATCGGACCGGCGCGCGGCATTCGCTGCCGGGGCGAATGTGACGGCGATGAGAGTGGCCAAGATCAAAGCAGCAGCGGACCTTTTCATGTGAGCCCTACCTGTTGCGAATCTGCGACCTGCAACATCTCCGTTCGTAGTGCCCGATTCATATGAGACCGAAGCTGAGAATTTCTTTGTTTCGCTTGCTGCGATTTGTGAGACCTTGCCGTAACAAGGCCGTGAACCGGCGCGCGAGATGAGAAGCGGCAAGGTTTGCCGGCAGTCGAACACTGGTATGTACGGTCTGCGTATCATTGCTGCGCTCCCGGTGCCCGGTCCCATCAACCTGATCTTCGATGGGCCGGTTTATTCCCTGGGGCGCCAAAGAGGCCGCGACTACTATGTGACTTGAGGATGAGGAACGGCGATCTACCTCCAGCTCCGGCGGCCGGCGTCCGGAAAGCACCAATGCACGAAATTCGGAGGTACGCGCGGCTCCTGAAAATACAACTTCTGACTAGTAGACTCTGAAACGGATTTTGTGTAGGAACGGGCATCCTTCAAGAATCTGCCCGCCCGGCCCCGCGCCGGGCTTTTTTGTTGGTAGGGTGGGTTAGCGAGCGCGCACCGCAGCATCTGCGCGAAACACACAGGCCCGCGCGAGCGTAACCCACCGCACCGGAGCGGCTGGCGAGGCTGCTGGTTGGTTACGGCGCGCGCGAGCAGAGAATTGTACGCAGGCTGCGCAAACAGGCAGACAAGTGTACGCAAGCTGCGCAAACGAGCGTGCGCGCCTAACCCACCCTACAAGCGCGCTGCGAATGTCAAATGAAGCCCTGAGATGCCCGCGCATCGCGAGTGGAATTACCCGGCCGTGCGCCGGGTTTTTGTTGTTGTTTCAACAGGCACGGGTGTGCCCATGCAACCGAAGGAGGAAGTGATGACGTTTCAGAAAGGCGAGAGTGGAAACCCGGCCGGCCGCCCGCGCGGCTCGCGCAATCGCGCAGGCCAGCTCGGGTACAGCCTCCTGGAAAAGGAGCTGACGATGGTCATGGGCAAGGTGATCGAGCTCATCACCGCAGGCAATACGGCTGCGCTGAAGATGTACCTCGACCGCATCGTGCCTATCCAGCACGGCAGCTGCGAGCTGCCGCCGCTTGCCAAGCCCGCGGACTCAATCGGAGCGATGACGGTTATTGCCGAGGCGGTGGCGGATGGCGAGCTGGCACCGTCGGAAGCCGCAAGCGTCACCAGGGTGGTCGAGGCCTTCGCGCAGGCCATCGAGCTGCACGACTTCGACGCGCGCATCACCGAGCTCGAACGCCACGACGTGGAGCTGCTCCGGCGCGCCGCCAACGGTACCAAGGCACCCACTCAACCCTGAGACGGCAAATCGCTTGTAGATTCGGTTGTTTTAACAAGCAGCCTCGATTTTCTCCCGCCTCGGTTGCGCCAATCAAAATCGACCCCGATCCCCGATTCTGCCGGCAGCCACTCGGCGTGCATTCGCGTTCGCTGCGCTGCCGCGGCATCAACAAGTCTCGTGCTCCTCCCTTGACCCGTACTCTCTCATCGCGATGATCGGCTAAGTCGACTTGAATGCGTACAGAGTTTCAGGGAGCGGTTGATGTCCGCTGCCGGTAGGACCTGACATCGTTGGCGCAAGAAGGCTCGGCCGGTTATGACCCAATGCGGCGCTGCGCCAGCTCGAAATCCCGCATTGCAGCACGTTCAGGTGTGATATCGTCCTCTCCATTGCCTACTCCCCATGGGAGGGTCGCGTGGAAATCCACATCCGACGGCGAGAATTCATTGTCGCGCTTGGCAGCGCGGCTGCGTGGCCGCTTGCGGCGCGCGCACAGCAGCCCGACCGGATGCGGCGGCTCGGTATGCTCATGAACAAGGCTGCGGACGATCCACGCGGCCAAGTCGAGCTGGCGGCGTTCCAACAAGCCCTGCAACAGTTGGGATGGAGCGACGGCCGCAATATCCGGATCGACACCCGCTGGGGCCAGAACGATGTCGATCGCGATCGCGGATACGCGGCGGAATTGGTCGCGTTGGCGCCGGACCTCATATTGGCCAGCGGCACGCTGAGCGTGGCAGCGTTGCGACATGCCACCCGCACTCTGCCGATCGTGTTCGTGGAGGTTTCCGATCCGGTCGGTGCCGGTTTAGTCGATAGCATGTCGCGGCCGGGCGGCAACATTACCGGCTTCATGAACTTCGAATACAGCCTGAGCGGAAAATGGCTGGAGCTGCTCAAGGAGATCGCGCCCCGGCTGACGCGCGCGGCCGTCCTTCGCGATTCCGCCAATCCTGCCGCGATCGGCCAGTTCGGCGCTATTCAAGCCATAGCGACATCGCTCGGTGTGGAGCTGCGCCCGATCGATATCCGCGATGCGAGCGAGATCGAGAGCGCGGTTGGTGCCTTCGCCAACTCTGCAAATGGCGGCCTGATCGTGACACCGAGCGCGTCTACCTGGGTTCACTACGATCTGATCATTGCGCTTGCGACCCGGCACAAGCTGCCTGCGGTCTATTTTTCGCGAGACAACGTCACCGGCGGCGGCCTGATCTCCTACGGACCCGATCTGGTCGACCAGTACGGGCGCGCGGCCCAATACGTGGATCGCATTCTCAAGGGCGCGAAACCCGCTGAGCTTCCAGTCCAGGCGCCCACCAAGTTCGAGTTGGTGATCAATCTCAGGACCGCAAAAGCACTCGGCATCGACGTGCCGCCATCGTTGCTCGCCCGCGCCGACGAGGTCATTGAGTAAGTAGGCGCGCCTTTCTCGGGAGCACCTTGTTGCACCTGCTCACGACCGGTTATGGCACTTCTCGGGCATTAACGGCACTGCACCGTAACAGCCGCAATTGAATCAAGACCGGACCTTATCGCGGCCTCGGAGCGAGCGACGGATGCCCGCCGTGCGACTGGAGTTTAAGTCGCCGCGGGCTCTGCGCCGTTATATGGGGAATAATAGTGGCCCGGCATGCCTGGCTGACGCTGCCACCAACATTGAGAGGACCGCCCCGTGAAAGACGCACCCGAAAAACGCCGCAGGCTCATCAAGCAGCTAAGAGGACGCGCTCCTTCTGACCGAAGAGCTAAACGACCCTACGACTGGATACCAGATCGAGCGAGCGTTGGACGAAGCGAGGGCGCAGCAGTTCAGGCCGCCGAGCGTTGCCTAACCTCAAAAGGAGGCGAGGCGGCCAAGGGAAGAGCCCCGGCCTTTGGGGATTCCGGGGCCGGGGCTCGTTTGCTCAAACCCTGGAGGGGGGGATCAGGTGCATGAGCAGGCGTTAGACCCTTATTTAGCACGTATGACGGATATAAAACACGCGTGAATTGTACCCGTTGTTATCCACCGAAATTAGGCCCCGAACAAATTAGGACGGTTCGGTCGGACTGTCCGGGGATGTAAGCCATGAAAAAAAGACGACCCCCACGACCCCGAAAGCGCAAAGCACCGAGGGCTGTGGAAGGCAAAGGTAAGGTCGTGGATTTGTTTCGAGAGCCGCAGCGAAAGGCGCGGTTTCAGGCGATGCACGTCCTCGAATGCAGGTCAGCGCGCCAGTGAGTAGGCCAGTAGCCGAAAGGATTGAGCTAGCAAATCCGGTCCCTGTTTCAGCAATGACGAATGCTGGCGGCTGGAGGATATTTGCCGGGTTTGTTATCTCGTGTCTGTTACTTGCCGGCGTGGTAGTCCTGTTCGCAGCGTATTGGACATAGCGCGGAGTTCTTTGCTTTCTAAGCCAAGAAAAACCCCGCCAAGGCGGGGTTGAAGGTTGCTGTTTCTGAGGCGGGATTATTTCTTTCCGTGTTCCTCGGTATGAGCCTTCCTGGCCTCTTCGGCATGGTCTCTCGCGTGGGTGGCATGGCCGCCTGCGGTGTGAGCATGGTGGGCGGCTTTCTCGTGCTGTCCGCTCTCATGATGCTTCGCCGCTTCTCCGTGGTGGCGCGCGGCATTGGTATGGTGTTCCGATGCCTTCCGATGGTGTTCCGCTGCTTTTTTGGACATAACATTCATCTCCGAACAAGAAGCCCGGCAGGGCAGCCGGGCTGAAGTTCTGACCGTAGGATAGCCATAAGACAGCATTTAGCCACGGCCAGTATTCACAGCAGCAAAACGCGCCTGTAAGATTCTTGTTCCCTCTCGCCGCTGGATTCTAGGCCAAGCTTAGAACGCGCTCGGGAGCCAATGGATTTTCATGAGCGACATCGCGCCAGTCGCGGGCATCATCCGCGCGCCGCTCAAATCGTCCCGAGCTCCTGCAGAGCTGCCTTCTTTTTTTTGCATAGAGGTAAAATCTCGGAGATCGAGTGCTCATTCCGCGTTGAACCGAAACACGAGCACATCGGCGCTGATAACTGAACCCCGCGCAAAGCGCATAACGCCATAGGCCATTCTAGCCCATTTGCTCGTACTCACCGCCAGCGCCGGGTTAGCGCTTTACCTGCGGCTCTGACGTTCCGTTTACGCTCGGCAGTGCGCTATTCGACCCCTTCCTGTCCCCACATCGTCTCGAGCATGGATGATCGCTGTAGAGGGGAGGGAGGAGAAGATCGCTGCTCCAAGAGTAGGGGCTGCCGAGAGCAGAACGATTCCGTCCGGCCTTATGTCTGCTCAACGGGATGAAGCGGGCCGTTGCCGCTGCACTGCGGTAAAGCGTGCTTTTGAACCCAAAGCGGTCATGGAACTGTTTAGCGGCGAAGACGACAATTGCACGTGTGGACCTCAGCACGGATTCGGGCAGCATCGGCCCCGGTCGATAGAGAAGCAGGGCTCTTTTATGACGGAAAAGCGATCAGGCTTGCCGGTT
>DASXIG010000374.1:0-5993 GCA_036498105.1 Xanthobacteraceae bacterium
CGCGCGTCCGCGCATAGCCCGGCGGGATCGCCCGAGGGGCTCAGCTCATGCCACGAACTTGTAGCCGTCGCCCCAGCGCTGCACGCGCCCGGTCGAGGGCGACGGAAAATGCGTCACGCACATGAGCGTCGGTGAGTCGCAGAAGCGGTCGAAGACCTTGCGTCGCGTCTGCCCGGCCCGAGGGGAATCGTAGTCGGCAAGCATGCCAAGCTCGGGATAGCGTCCCTGAATGGGCGAATGGATCATGTCGCCGGTGATGAGGGCATCGCGGCCGGGACGGCCGACCAGCACCGCGTAATGGTCGATCGTGTGGCCGGGGGTCGGAATGAACTGCACCGTCTCGCTGAGCGCGAAATCGCTCTTCACGATCTGCGCGCGCTTGGCTTCTACAATCGGCAGCACCGAGTCCGTGATCCAGGGAACGCCCGCCGGGTCCTCCTTCTCCTTCTGCGTCCAATAGGTTAGCTCGCGATCGGCCATGACGTATTTTGCCTTGGGAAAGGTCGGCACCCAGCGCCCGTTCTCCAGCCGCGTGTTCCAGCCGACGTGGTCCACGTGCAAATGCGTGCACATCACGTAGTCGATGTCATCGACCGTGAGCCCGGCGGCAGCGAGGTTCTTCTCGAACCGGTCGCTGCTCATCATGTTCCAGAACGGCCGGGCCGGACGCGGCTTGTGATTGCCGACGCAGGAATCAATCAGGATATTGTGGTGCGGTGTCTTTATGACGAAGCTCTGCACGCACAGCACCAGCCGGCCGCTTACCGGATCGATGAAGGCGGGCTCCAGCCACGAGCGGTTCTCCGCGAGCAGCTCCTGGGTGAGCGTAGGGAAGAACTCCATAACGTCGAAGAACGGGCCTTGCTGCTCCACTACCGGGTGGACGGCGATGTCCTGGAGCGTGATCGCTGTCGTCATCGGGGCCACCTTCCGTTCGGGCGACGCATGCGTCGCCCTCCATCCGCAACCGCGCATCCCCGATCTGGGCGAGGCAATGCCTCGCCCCTACGGAGAGAGGGGTGCATTGGCGCGCTCGCGGCGCACTTCATCCGCCCGAAGAACCGCTGCCTTCGGGAGCGGCGTCGGGCTCGTTCTTTTTTTCGGGACTGAGCGCGCCGAGAGCGGTCTGGACTGCCGCCGCACCGGCGGCGAGCACTGCCGCTGCCGCTGCCTTCTTCGCCACCGTCTTCAGATTTGGGCGCGCCTTGGGAGCGCTGGTCTTTGCCGATTTGGGAGCGGTGCGGGCTGACTTGGTTTTGGATTTGGACGATTGGGGTTTCGACTTTGGCGTTGCTTTTCTTGATGAAGCGACTTTTCTCCGTGACGCCGCGCCTTTCTTCGATGAAGCGGCTTTGGCGCGCTTGGCTGGTTTTTTCATGAGCTCCTCCGATGCATCTATAGCGTTTCCTTGGCCGGATAGGGACGCCCGGCTTCTCGTCAGGTGCCCCCTCCCCGGTACTAACCTGCTCTCCCCCAATCGCACAACTGGAATTAGGCGCAAACGCGCGCCATCCGCTACGCTGGCCCACGACTTGGGAGCCCTACCCGAAGACGTCCTGCAATACGCCCTCGCGCACGACGACGGTGTTGTCGATCGTGATGGTCGTCTTCATCACCGGAATGTCGAAATGGCCGGCGGTGTAGCGGCCGGCGAACTCGTTGGCGCCGGTCGAGAACAGGAAATTGCCGGCGAGGGCGCGAATCTCGGTCCCATTCGTGTCGCGCTGGTCGTACATCGCCAGAGCCTCATAGCGCGCCTTGGGATTCATGCCGAACCCGACATGAGAGACCGCATAAGCTTCGCGGTCGCCCCAGGCGGCAAGATACCCGCGCATCATCGCGGCATCGGCGCCCTCGCCTTCGATCTGGATCACGTAGTCGTCCTGCAACGTAAGCCTGACGGGATCCTGCAGATAGCGTTTGAAGGTGAGATTGACGTCGCCGCGGTCGAGCACGAGCGTGCCGTTCACCGTGCCCGCTTTGGGGAAGCTCACGACGAGCCCGCCGGGCCAGTGCGCCAACGTGCCGGGCTTGTCGGTCCATCCCCAGATGCCGACGGTGGTCGCCCCCGCAAGGTCGATGTCGAGACGGGTGCCCGCCGCTGAGGTGACCGCCATGCGCCTGGCGGCGCGAAGCATCCTGGATGCCGCGCGCACGCGTGTTGCGAGCGCGGGATCCGGACCCATGCGCTCCAGTGCCTCGGGGTGCTCGTTCGAGATGACGAGGATGCGGGCGCCGGCGCGCAGGATCTCCGGCGTTTCCGGCGCATGCATCAAGCCTTCGAGCGTGCAGTCGACGATGAATCCGGACTGAGCCAGCGCCGACGTTACCGGACCGAACCGGCCGATGGCCTCGCTTGCGCCGGTCGAGCGCACCGGAACCGGATGCCGGTTGCGCGGGGTCGGCACAACGATGTGAAAAGGCCGCGCGCCAAGCCGCAGCAGGGCGAGTTCGGCAAGCTCGACGTTGAGCGCGCGCGACTGCGTCTCCGAGAGGATTGCCGCGATGTCGCCCGGCTTGACGGCGCAGCCGGCGAAGATTTCACAGAACGCGTCGATCCATTTGCCCTCGATCCGGTCGGCCAGCATGTGAGAAATCTCAAACCATGCTCTCGCGAGCCGTTCCGCGGCAATCCATCTCGTATTCGAGCCCCTGCACCGGCGGCCTGGCGTAATGCCAGGTCAGGCCGGCATGCGCGGCGCCGCGGCGCACGATCTCGTCTTCGAGAAAAGGATAGACATCATGCACGGTGTAAACCTGGGTAGCCGTGGTGTCGGGCCAATGCAGGCCGAATGCCGCCAGCCGCCGCTCCATCTCGCCGAGAACATGGCGCGCCTTCTCGCGCATGGCGTCGAGCGTGGTCTCGCCTCGCCGGATGATGCGCTCGTCATAGCTTGCCCCTCCCTCCCTCGCTTCGGCGCTGCCCGCAATCACGAAGCTCGGCGCCGCATTGGCCGCCGTGACGGTGAAAGAGAACGCGTGAAAGGAAGGCTCCGCCGGAGCACCATTCTGAGGACAGACGTTGCTGCGCGCCACCGGATTCCCGTTGGGGTTCACCTTGCGGTCAAACAATCCCCATTTCTCGAGGGTCGCCACATAGCGCTCGTTGAATGCGCGAAAGCCCGGCTCCGTGAATTGCGCGGGCGAGCGCAGCTCACAGGCGCAGAACGCGGTCAACGGCCGGCCGGCCTCCCCGATGAGGCGCTCGATTGCGGCAAAGCCCTGCTCGAGCGGCACCGGCCTGCGGAAGCGCACCCGCTCGACGGCGTATCCCGGCAGTGCCGCCACGCCGGCCGAGTATTGAAACACGCTGGGCACAAAGCGATAACCGCCCGCGGAAAAGTCGACTGCCCCCGACATGTTGCTCTTCTCCGGTCATCCGTTTCAGTGGGTGTAATGAAAGATCGCTAGAAATCGTAAGCCTCAGGGATGCACATCCTGGGTGAACCAGTCCGTCGGCAGCTCATGGCCCGCTCCGTTGGCCTTCGCCTTGCGGTACACAACTGCTCCCGCGGCGGCGAATTGGTAACCCATCCCGAGATTGTTGAGAAAGCACGTGACCTCCCGGTCCGAGCCACGTCCCTCAGCCCTGCCGGTGATCAGGTCGGGAAGGGTCGGCGTGGTCTTGAAGTCGATCGCCTCGCCCAGCTTCCAGCCCTTGTTTTCCGCCCGCTCCGGCACCGCAAGGTCCTTGCTCACCACGTGCAACGGATTTGCATCTCGGGTGTGAATGACAACGCGGTCGGCGCCCCTGATTGCCGCCATCTCGATCTCCGGGACCTTGATCGAGCTCAGATGCATGCCGGGCTCTATCCAGCGCGCGAAGAAGATATTGTCGATGGAATTGGTGGCGCACATGACGATGTCGGCGCCGCCGATGGCGTCTTCCGGCTGCTCGACCGGCTTGATCGCGACGTCGAGCTCCGTACTCATATGCTCTGCAAAAGCGCGGCAATGTTCCGAGCTCGGGCTGTAACAGCGTATGCTGCTGATCTTGCGCACCGCGCAGACCGCCATCAGCTGCGCCCCCGCCTGCCAGCCCGAACCCAGAATGCCGACCGAGCTCGCATTCTCGCGCGCGAGGTACTTGGCCCCGAGCCCGTTGGTGGCGCCGACGCGCATCCGCTGCATGACCCCGTCAGGGAGGATCGCCAAAGGCTCGCCGGTATCGGATGAGAACAGCAGCACCAGACCCACGTAGCGAGCGTTCGGCGCGGCGGGCACCTTGACCCGCCGCATGGCGTTCCCCTGCTGCGGCCAGGTCACGACATCCGAATCGATGCGGACCGCCCCGATGCCCAGCTTCGGGATGACTCCGTCCATCGACTTCAGGCTGTAGACTGCCCCGCCCTGCCCCGTCGGGACCATGCAGTCGGAACGAACCCGATTTACGCCACGACCTTCGTGCAATTCCACGTACACGTCTTCCAGGACGTCGATGCAGTCCCGCATGGTCAACAGCTGCGCAACATCCTCGTTGGAAAGGATCAAGGTCATCGGGTTGTGCGATCGCGATCTGCCCCTTCGCATCAATACAATGTGCCGGAACCAATTGCACGGGGAAGCGTTCAGGGTACCAGCTGGAGCAAAACGTCCGCGTTCGCGACCGCGCACTGCTTCAGCCGAAGACCCCGGACCGTCGCGGCCGGGGTCTTTCTATTGCGCTCGCACCGCCAAATCCAGCTTTCCGTGATTACTGGATCGTCCGCATGCGCGGGCAATGACAAAAGCCAAAGGCTGATGATCGTTTTAGCTTGCCTGCTGAATGCGAGATCGTGCTGCTGGCTGGGACGGCAGGAATTTAGAATCTTCCTTGTACCAGGAATGCTCGCATGCACAGAACGGGCAGAATTTGCGGGCGAACGGACCCAAGTTCGCGCTGAACGCTTTGGGCTCCACATCCATTCCCATGAACATGTAATGGCCGGTGAGCCGGCATCGGGTTACGACCTGAGCCATCGCAATTCTCCGTCCCATCCCCTTGGTGACGAGTTAACAATCACCGCGGTTCGAAGTTCCGGATCATGCGATGGAAGGACTAGTGCGGTGAATTTGAAGTTCCTATCAGTCTTGCGAAGTTCGCATGAGGTCCCGCAAGCGCGTGCGAACTTCGGAATCGGGACACTAGTCGGATGAGCGTCAGCGTAATCCGGCAAATCGCGGCGGGTTACGCGGGCACCCGGCTTCGCCGAGTTGTCCGCTAACCCGCCCTACTGAGGTCGGTCATCCGAACAGAGACGACGGCTCGACTTTCACACCCGGCCCCATGGACGAGGAGACGGCGACGCGCTGCAGGTAGGTGCCCTTAGCGCCGGCGGGTTTTGCCTTCTGCACCGCGTCCGCAAAAGCCTTGATGTTGGCGACGAGCTTGTCGGCATCGAAGGAAGCTTTGCCGACGCCGGCCTGCACGATCCCGGCCTTCTCCACGCGAAACTCGACCGAGCCTCCCTTCGCGCCCTTGACCGCGCTGGTGACATCCATGGTGACTGTGCCGACCTTCGGGTTGGGCATCATGCCGCGCGGGCCGAGCACCTTTCCGAGCCGGCCGACCAGCGGCATGAGATCGGGGGTGGCAATGCAGCGGTCGAAGTCGATCTCGCCGCCCTGCACTTTTGCAACCAAGTCCTCGGCGCCGACCACATCGGCACCCGCCGCCTTGGCTTCATCGGCCTTCCCGCCGCGTGCGAACACAGCCACCCGCATGGTGCGGCCGGAGCCGTTCGGGAGATTGACCACCCCGCGCACCATCTGGTCGGCGTGACGCGGGTCAACCCCGAGGTTCATCGCAACCTCAACGGTCTCGTCGAACTTCGCTTTCGCCCGCTCCTTGACCATCTTCACTGCCTCGTCCAACGGATAAAGCTTGGTGCGGTCGATCCCTTTCCGCACCGCTTGCGTGCGTTTGCCCAGATTGGTCATGCCGTCTACTCCCTGACCTCGATGCCCATGGAGCGGGCGGAGCCTTCCACCATGCGCATGGCGGCATCGATGCT
>DASXIG010000375.1:0-6688 GCA_036498105.1 Xanthobacteraceae bacterium
GCCCTGCGATTTCGCCGCATCGCCGGTCTCATCGAACATCTTGGTATTGAGCCAGCCGACCACGCCGCCGCCGCCTCCGCTGCTCGTCCACAGCGTATCGTTGGCGTCGTAGCCGAACTGCAGGTGATGGGTCTGGAAGCACGTGTCGACGAACGTGTATTTCATCGTCTTGGGATCGAGTATCGACAGCGCGCGATGGGTCTGCTCGAGCGGGAAGAGCTTGGCCGAAGGATGCTCCGAGCCCTTCCTGCAGAAGTCCGGGTTCTTGGGACCGCGCACCGCGGCCGCGAGCCACACCCGGCCTTTCTTGTCGATCATGGAATTGTGATTGTTGACTTTGGTATCCCAGATCTTCTCGTCGCCCCAGTACGCAGACGGGCCGAGCGGCTTTGCCATCGCGGCGTGCCCCGGCCCGAGCGCTTCCGGCGCATCCTTATCGCGCATGGGCGCATTGAAGATCGTCACCTTGTGCGCCTTGGGATCGAGGATGGGGATCATGTCGGTCGCATATTCAGGCGAGCCGTAGAGCGAGCCATACGCGTTCACTGTGGGGTTGCGCCGATCGGACGATACGAGGTCGTGCAGGTAGTGCTTCTCGTCACCCCAGTCCCAGGTCGTCACGACAATGTTGCGCTCGAGCCCTTGCGGCCGGGCCGGCTTGCTGTGCGGGAGCTCGCCCTTGCCCACGCGGTCGGTCCAGTCGGCATAATATTTGATCGGCACCGCCGCGAGCTGGCCGGCGATGATGTTGACCATGAGCTCGCCCGCTTGACCGGACTGAACGCGGTGCATCCAGGCCTCCGTGGATGAGCGTTCTTCGCTATGGAATTTCGGGATCGTACGGGTGGACAGCTGTCCGAGCTGATGACAGCCGATGCAGCCGTTGTTCTTCATCAGGTTGAGGTAGTCGCTCTGCTTCACATTGGCGGGCAGGTCGCCCTTGCCGCCAAACTGGCTCGCGTCCGGAATTTTCAGCATCGAATACCAGTAGATCGCGGGGTAGAACTTCGCCGCGTCTGCCTCGCTCGGCGCCGCAACCGCACGCAGGTTGAGCTGCTTGCCCGGCTCGCTGTCTACTTTAGGCGAATCGACCAGACCGTAGCCGCGCACCCAGACCTTGTATTTGGCCTTCGGAAGGTCGGGAACGACGTAGCGGCCCTGATCATCCGTGACCACTATCTTGGCGTAGCGGGTCGGCAGATCGGTGGTTTCCGCAATGACCCATACCCCGGCTTCAGGCCCATTCGCTCCGGTAACTACGCCGCCGATATCGTCATCGTCGACCGCGACCGCCTGCGTTTGTGCGCGCAACGGCGGGGACGCCGCGGTTACGGCAAGAAGGCCGGCCACGGCCGCGCTCAGGAAGAGCTTTTGCTTCAGGGTCATTGCGTCGCTCCTATCGTCCTCGTGCCGGAATCGCTGCCGCGCGGGGTTCTGTCACGCTTATGATCTACCGTGGCGTCTGCCGGATCATCTTCGTGCCCGGTCCAAGGCAGTCCAGCGCTGGAATGACATACGCCAAAATCATTTCAGCGTTATCGTGCCCGCTTTGCAATGCCTCCACGGCAAAATCAGCTCTGCTATGCTCGATCGGAAATCCGCGTATCGTGCCATTGTCATGAAGCTTGTCCGGTCATCCCTGATCGCGCTTGCGGTGCTTGCTCTGCCGTGCAGCGCGTTGGGCCAAGACGCGGATGAAACCCCGAAGAAGGACGAGGCCGGCAAGGAGATCCAGGACAACGACAGAACGGCGCCGGCGCCCGAATCGCAGACGAGCTCCGGCACGGACCTGCGGGAATCGATGTGCCTGATGATCGAATCCGCCGCACGCGCGAACGATCTGCCGCTCGAATTCTTCGCACGTGTCATCTGGCAAGAAAGCAGGTTTCAGGTGAACGCGGTCGGACCGCGCACGCGCAGCGGCGACAGCGCCCAGGGGATTGCGCAGTTCATGCCGCGGACTGCCGCCGAGCGCGGCCTGCTCGATCCGTTCGATCCGGTAGAGGCGCTGCCGAAATCGGCGCAGTTTCTGCGCGAGCTGCGTGACCAGTTCGGAAATCTCGGGCTTGCCGCCGCGGCCTACAACGCGGGCCCCGGGCGCGTGCGTGCCTGGCTGTCGGGCACGCGTGGCCTGCCCATGGAGACGCGCCGATACGTCGCCGCCATCACCGGGATCTCGGCGGACGAGTGGGCGAAGGGCGGCAATCGCGAGCCGGAGAAGACTATCCCGAATTGCCGGCAGATGATGGCGCTCCTCCGCCGCGCACCCAATCCGTTCGTCGATAAACTCCAGGAGCGTGTGAAGCTCACTGCCGAGAGCCGCTGGGGCGTCCAGCTCAGCGCTGGGTTTTCGCGCGAGCAGGCGCTCGCCGCCTACGCAAACATCGCGAATCGCTATGCCGGGATCCTCTCCGGACATGACCCCAGCATCCTGAGCTCCGTGTTCCGCAGTCGCGGCACGCGCCCGTTCTATCAGGTGCGCGTCGGAACCGACACGCGGGAGAGCGCCAACGCCTTGTGCGCCGGCATCCACCGCGCCGGCGGGGCGTGCATAGTCTTGCGTAACCGGCCGGGATGACGATCACAGTTCAGGTCACGGCAAACCAGGTGGCCGCGCCCGCATTGGGCCGCTCGAGCATATGCCACTCGATCAGCCATCGGCCGGGATTATCAGCGACGAACGCAATGCGCTCGCCCGCTTCGCCAATCACCAGTGTGTCGAGCCAATACGGTTTCCAGCCGTCATCCAGCCGGTCGAGCAGGCGGAAGTGGTGGCCGTGCAGGTGGACGACATGGGGGCCACCGCTCGGCTTCTGTATCCCGAGACTCACAGGGCGGCCGCGGTTCACTGTGAACATTGGAGCGCGGGGGAGATCGATCGGTGAGGCGTGCGCGAGAACGAGCTCCGCCCTCAGCGCGCTCTTGAGATCGATGCGAGCGGGGAGGGGATTGCTCGGCAGTGCCGGCGGCGGCTGCTGCCGGCGCGAGCGGGGCTGTCTTGTTCCGTCGTAGACGAGCCGCGCAATCGGCTGCTCGTCGCGCATGCCTGCCAGCATCAATGCGGCGCCGCGATCGCCGGCGATATCTGCGAACAGATCGATCCGTCCCCCCGGCGCGAGGACGACGCGGCCCTCGTGCGGAAGAAAGGGATCCACCGGCTGGCCATCGATGGCGGCCACCCACGGGATCAGGCCTTGCAGCTTAAGCGCGAAACCGCGGGCGACCGCGGCATTGATCAGCCGCAGGCGCAAGCGGTCGCCGACCTGGACGGCCATCTCCGGCGACACCGATCCGTTGACGAGGACGGGCGCTTTGGAAGGCGACTGAGTCGCGATCGGCTCCCCCAATACGAGCACCAGATCGCGGTCGACATCGACGTTTTCGCTCTCTTCGATGATGAGAGCGCCATAGAGCCCGCGCCCGACCTGCTCCAGGGAATGCGCGCGGTACCAGAACGTGCCGGCGTCCCGTGGACGGAAAGTGTAGTCGAAGCTCGCCCCCGGTTCGACCGGTTGCTGCGTGAGAGGGGGTACGCCATCCATCCCGTTCGGCACCCGAACGCCGTGCCAATGGATGCTCGTCGGCTCGGCAAGCCCGTTGACGAGCCGCGCGCGCAGCTCTTCCCCGCGCTTGATCCGCAGCACTGCGCCCGGGACGGTACCCTCGAAGCCCATGAGGGCGGTGGAAGCATTTCCGCTGGCGCCGGTGAAGCTCGCACCGGGCAGCGCGCGAATCACACGCGCCGGGTCGCCGCTTTTCGGCTGCGCGCGGGTTGGCAAACTCCCGCAGCACAGGGCGAAACCAAAGCCGCACAGGTCGCGTCGTGATAGCATGGCTCGAATAAGCTGTGTTGTTTGGGGTTTGCCGGCATGTAGGGGCGGGTTTTAAACCCGCCCCTACAAAACCCGTCCGATCCGTAGGGGCGAGGCACCGCCTCGCCCTCTTTCAACATCCGAGGCTGCGGATCGAGGGCGACGCAATGCGTCGCCCCTACGGAGAATTCCAGGTCGTCCCATCATACATGGGCGGTTTCAAACCCGCCCCTACAATGACCAGCACGGGATTGCGAGGGGAAACTCCTCGCCCGCTGGACCGGCATGGGTCAACCCGCTATCGGTGGGAGCGCCCGCGGGCGTGGCGGAATTGGCAGACGCGCGGGATTTAGGTTCCCGTGACGAAAGTCGTGGGGGTTCAAGTCCCTCCGCCCGCACCACGCGCAGCCCCGTCGGCAGGAGTTTTGGTCCACATCGGACGCCCTCGACCCAGATCAGCATGTGATTGTCGCCATGGAAGTTACAGAAAGCATCTCCGACGGCCTCAAGCGGGAGTTCCAGGTCCAGGTTCCGGCAGCCGATCTCGAAGCGCGGCTGTTTGCAAGGCTCGACGAGCTCAAGCAGCGGGTTCAGTTGCGCGGCTTTCGCCCAGGAAAGGTGCCGGTCACGCACCTGAAGAAGATTTACGGCAAGGCGGTGATGGCCGAAACCATCGAGGCGGTGATTCGCGAGCTGAACGACAAGATCGTCAGCGAGCGGGGCCTCAAGCTCGCCACCGAACCGAAGGTCACCATTCCGAATCAGGAGACTGAGGTCGAGAAGGTGATCGGGGGCAGCGCCGATCTTGCCTATACCCTGGCGATCGAGCTTCTCCCCAAGATCGAGCTCGGCGACTTCAAGGGGATCGCGCTTGAGCGTCTGGCCTCCGAAGTCACGGAACCGGAGGTGGACGAGGCCGTTGCCAGGCTCGCCGAGCAGAACAAGCCGTATGCCGCGAAACCGGACGGAGCAAAGGTCGAGAGCGGAGATCGCGTAGTGATCGACTACAGCGGGCGTGTGGACGGCATGCCGTTTGATGGCAGCGCGGGGACCGATGTCGCCGTAACCATCGGGTCGGGGACCTTTCTGCCCGGCTTCGAGGATCAGCTCCTCGGAGTGAGCGCCGGAGAGAAGAAGACGGTGAAGGTCACCTTTCCCGCCGGCTACCCAAAGGCCGAGCTGGCTGGGAAGGAGGCTGAATTCGAGGTCACGGCAAAATCGATCGAGGCACCGGGCGCGGTCACCATCAACGACGAATTCGCGAAGTCCCTTGGCCTCGATTCGCTCGATAAGCTCAAGCAGGCGATCCGCGGCCGCCTGCAGCAGGAGCTTGCGGCGGCGAGCCGCCAGCGGCTCAAGCGCCAGCTGCTCGACAAGCTCGACGAGATGCACAAGTTTGCGCTGCCACCCACCATGGCCGAGGACGAGTTCAAGAATGTCTGGAGCGCGGTGGAGGAGGATCTCAAGGCCCAGGGCCGCACGTTCGCCGACGAAGGCACGACCGAAGAGAAGGCGCGCGAGGAATATCGCGCCATTGCGGAGCGCCGGGTGCGGCTTGGCCTGGTTCTCGCCGAGATCGGCGAACGCAATCACATCACGGTCACGGACGAGGAAATCAAGCGTGCGATTGTCGAGCGCGCGCGCCAGATTCCCGGCCATGAGCAGCAAGTCTGGGAGTATTACCAGAAGAACCCGCAGGCGGTCGCCGCAGTGCGAGCGCCCATTTTCGAGGACAAGGTCGTCGATTTCCTGGTCGAGCTCGCAGCAGTAACCGAGAAGCAGGTATCTCGCGACGAGCTGTTCCGTGACGATGAAGAGAAGCCGGCGGCGTAGGGGGCGGGGCATCAGGCAGTATGTCGTCCCTCGCGAACCTTGGTAGTGTGAGCTTGTGGCTGGGCGTTGCGTATATATCTTGAGGCCCATCCGGAGAGTTGGGCGGCCGCGCGCAATGGCCATTTTGCGCCGTCGTTCGCTTGCTGGGGGAGGGAGACAAAAATGCGCGATCCGCACGACATGTACATGAACATGCTTGTCCCGATGGTGGTCGAGCAGACCAACCGCGGGGAGCGGGCGTATGATATCTTCTCCCGCCTGTTGAAGGAGCGCATCATCTTCATCAGCGGGCCGGTGGAGGACGCCATGGCGACGCTGGTCGTCGCCCAGCTCCTGTTCCTCGAAGCCGACAATCCGAAAAAAGAGATCGCCATGTACATCAATTCGCCCGGCGGGGTGGTGACCTCGGGCCTGGCGATCTACGACACCATGCAATTCGTGCGACCCGCGGTGTCCACCCTCTGCGTCGGGCAGGCCGCCTCGATGGGCTCGCTCCTGCTTGCCGCCGGACACAAGGACATGCGCTTTGCGCTGCCCAATTCACGCATCATGCTGCATCAACCCTCGGGCGGCTTCCAAGGCCAGGCCACCGACATCATGCTGCACGCCCAGGAAATTCTGAACATCAAAAAGAGGCTGAACGAAATCTACGTGAAGCACACCGGCCAGCCGCTCAAGAAGATCGAGGACGCGCTGGAGCGCGACTATTTCCTTACCGGCCAGATGGCGGTGGAATGGGGCGTCGTGGACAAGGTGATCGAGAAACGGCCGGAAGACGCGTCGAAGGCAGCATAGGGTTTCGACACTCCTGGGTTGCAGGATTACGGGCCCGGGTGCGGTTTAGCCCGAAAAGCCCGTATTTTTTCGTGCATCCCCTTGATGGTTAACAGATTCTTGATTATCGCCATATTAATGTGTTCCGCTAGGAATTGTTGCCGGGAGGAAGAGCACGGAGGTATGTGACATTGCCGCTACGGACTCTTAAAAGACCTCCTGATATGCTTTTTTACAGCGCGGTCGGCTTGCCCGGGCGGTGCGACGCC
>DASXIG010000376.1:0-2857 GCA_036498105.1 Xanthobacteraceae bacterium
TCACCAATTCGGGCACCGCGGCGGCTGAGCAGGTCGAGCTGTCAGGGTCAGCCCCCAGCGGCTGGAAGATCAATTTCGAGCCCAAGACCATCGATCGTATTGCACCCAACGAGAGCAAGGATGCGCAGGCATCGATAACGCCGCCCGGGCAGGCGATCGCGGGAGATTACGTGACCACCGTCCGCGCCGCAGCGCGGGGCGAGTCCGCCTCGCAAACTTTCCGGATCGCGGTCATCACCTCCAGCCTGTGGGGCATTGTCGGGATCGCGCTCATCGGCGTTGCGCTCCTTGTCCTGGTCGGCGCAGTGGCATGGTTCGGCCGCCGATGAACGACGCCGTCATAGAAGCCAACAACCTCACCAAGCGCTACGGCGGGACAGCCGTCGTCAAAGGCATCTCGTTTTCCGTGGCGCGCGGCGAGATCTTCGGGCTGCTGGGTCCGAATGGCGCCGGTAAGACGACGACCATCCTGATGCTGCTGGGCCTGAGTGAAATTTCGGATGGGACGGCCCGGGTGCTTGGCCATGATCCAGTGCGCGAGCCGCTCGCAGTGAAGCGCCGCGTCGGATACCTCCCTGATCAAGTCGGGTTTTACGACAATCTGAGTGCGAGCGACAATCTACGCTACACTGCCCGCCTGATCGGGCTCGGTCGGGCGGAACGAGAGGAAAAGATCGCCAGCTCGCTTGCCCATGTCGGGCTCGCGGACGTGGCGGGTAAGCGGGTGGAAACCTTCTCGCGCGGCATGCAACAGCGGCTGGGACTGGCCGAGATTCTGATGAAGGATGCCCAGGTCGCGATCCTGGATGAACCGACCTCCGGCCTTGATCCGCAGGTTACTGTCGAGCTCTTGGACATCATTCGCGACCTCAAGCATCGCGGCGTGACCGTCTTGCTGTCATCCCATCTCCTTGAGCGCGTGCAGAGTGTGTGCGATCGCGTGGCCCTGTTCAACGAGGGCAAGATTGCGCTTCTCGGCACAGTCCCCGAGCTCGGGCGCCAGGTGCTCGGGGGCGGCTTTCGGGTTGAGGTCGAGGCCGAAGGGGAGGGGCTTGCGGAGCATCTGGCGCGGGTTCCGGGAGTGCGCAAGGTGGAGACCGTGGGTCCAAGCCGGGTGCTGCTGCTCGCGGAGCGAGATGTCCGGCCGGAAGCGGCGGCCGCCGTTGTTTCAGCCGGTGGACGCCTGCTCCGGCTTGCCGTGGCGGAGCCCAGTCTCGAAGCGATCTACAGGCAGTATTTCCACGAGCATCCGCACGAAGGAGAGCGCCATGCGGCGTGAAGGTTCGGCCTTGAACGGGATCGGCGTGGTCACGCTGAAGGAGCTCGACGATCATCTCACCAGCGTGAGAATGCGCGTGCTTGAAGTGCTGATCGTTCTGTTCGCTATCGTCGCCGTCTATCTTGCCATCCAGCAGGTAAGGGACACCACCGCCGAAGATCCTTTTCTCTTGCTTCGGCTGTTCACCAGGGCCAGAGAAGGCATCCCGATCACGTTCGTGGCCTTTCTCAGCATTCTTGTTCCGGTAATGGCCATCGGGCTGGGCTTCGATGCCGTCAACAGCGAGTACAACCGGCGAACGCTCTCGCGCATTCTGGCGCAGCCGATCTACCGCGATGCGCTGCTGTTCGGAAAATTCTTCGCTGGGCTCCTCACCATAACCTTCAGCCTGGTCGCGCTGTGGCTCCTCGTGATCGGCTTTGGGCTGGTCCTGCTCGGGGTGCCGCCCAGCGCCGAGGAAACGGCGCGGGCTTTCATCATGCTGCTGGTGACCATTGCCTATGCCGGGGTATGGCTCGCGCTTGCGCTCCTGTTCTCTGTCGTATTTCGCTCGGCCGCGACGGCCGCTCTCGTCACGTTCGGATTATGGCTGTTGCTGACATTCCTATGGCCGTCAGTCCTTGCTCAGATGCTCGCAGCAGTGATTGCGCCGCCCGACCCAGGCTACACCGCACTTGGGCTTCCCACTCCGGAGACTACGGAATGGGGGCAGAGGCTTTCGCGCCTGTCCCCGAGCACCCTCTTCGGCGAAATCGCCTTCGTGCTGCTCAATCCGGACGACGTGAGCGCGCGGTCGCTGGGGGCAATCTACCTGGTTCAGTTGCAGGGGGCGGCGCGCGGGGCGTTGCCGCTCGGCCAGAGCCTGGCGATCGCTTGGCCGGACATCGTCGGACTGGTGGCGGGAACGATCGTGCTCTTCACCATCGCTTACATGGTATTTCAGCGGCAGGAAGTACGGGCGTAGTCCAGATTCTGCTTCACCGCGCCCGCGCCATGGGAGCGGATCAGCCGGCAATCTTCTTCCAGCCTTCCCGCGCAAGAGCGGTGACGGCATCGACGCGTTTTGCGACGACGTCCCAATTTACCATCTTGCCATCCGCGCCGGCAGTCGCGTCTCCGACATAGGCAATGCCCACGGTTATGGCGCATCCTATGATTATCCCCAAAATCAGGCGCATCTGCCCCTTCTCCCGCACGCTTCCCTGTCCACACGGGTAGGCTTGGAAGGCGGCGCCATTGTGTTCCGCGGTGGCAACCGGTTGGGTCGGGCGCGACTGCGAAACCGCGGATTGCAGACCTTTTGACGCATCCCAACCGGGACCGCAATGTAAGTTACCTTTAGTGCTATTTCCCTTGAGGACAATAGCGCAAGGCACTGAAATTTAATCCAGAGTTGAGGTAAGACCCCGGCCCGAAATTATTCCGGGCCGCAATGCGGAATTTTTGTGGCGAGCCGAAATTTTACTGTATATTAGCCGTGATCGGTGGGGTGCTGCTCTGCAACGGAGCAGGTAAGTCTCGTTCAGTGTCCCAGGAGAACCGCGTTGAAAGAACACAAGTATCGGCTCGGCCAGTCCG
>DASXIG010000377.1:0-7338 GCA_036498105.1 Xanthobacteraceae bacterium
GATGAACGGCGATGTGGTCGCGCCAGGAGAACGCTGCGCGTCGACCACGAACCGCAATTTTCGCGGCCGCCAGGGCCGTGGGGCGCGCACCCACCTGATGTCCCCCGCGATGGTGGCCGCCGCGGCGGTGAGCGGGCGGCTCGCGGACGTGCGCCCGCTCCTCGCAGGCCGGCCATATGAGGCTTAGCAATGGAAAAGTTCACGCGCCTCACCGCAACAGCCTGCCCGCTCGAGATTCCGAATCTCAATACGGATCAAATCATCCCGGTCCGCTTTCTGAAATTGCCGCGCTCGGCCGGGTACGGAAAATTTCTGCTGCACGATCTGCGGCGCGATGCCGAGGGTCGTGAACGGCCCGAATTTTCGCTCAACCAGCCGGCATGGAGCGAGGCGCGCATTCTCGTCGGCGGCCGCAATTTCGCATGCGGGTCCTCGCGCGAAGCCGCCGTCTATGCGCTCGTGGACCGCGGCATCCGCTGCGTGATCGCACCCTCATTCGGCGACATCTTCGCGGGCAATGCGGTGCAAAACGGGTTGCTCGCAGCAATGGTTCAGGACGAGCAGGCCGCGGCGCTTGCGGCTGCACTACGCAACCGACCATCGCTTCCAGTGGCGGTCGATCTCGAGCAACAGACGATCGTTTGCGGCCCCGACAGCTTTCACTTTTCCATCGATCCGGTGCGACGCCTGCGCCTGCTGAACGGATGGGAGGACATTGATCTCACCCGCAGCCACGCCGACGAGATTGCATCCTTCAGGGCGATGGACCACACCCGCAGACCGTGGGCCACCCCGCACGCGGCGCCTGCACCAGATGCTGCATCGTGGTAAGCCAAAAATGGGTCGCTCAGCGCTCGCGCTCGTCTTCGCCGCGGCAATCGCAGCTCCCGCGCTTGCCCATGAATCCGCCGTGGAGCTTGCGACCGGCGGGTTGATTTTCGTGCGCAACGAAAATCTCGAAATGCTGTCGCAGGAACTCTCGATCTCGCCCAGTGAGATCAGCATCCGCTATCGCGTACTCAACAAATCCGACCAGGACATCACGGTCCTTGCTGCATTCCCCATGCCGGACCTCCATATCGAGGGGCCGGACGACTCGCCGTCCCTGCCGACCGATGATCCCATCAACTTGCTCGCCTTTGCCGCTGCCGCGAACGGCAAGGCGATCGCAGCAAATGTCGAGCAGCGCGTCATTTCCGCAGGCCTCGACCGCACGCGATTGCTGCGCGATCTCGGGATACCGCTCGCGCCGCATCTGGCGAGCATACGTGGTGCGCTCGACCGCTTGTCGCCGGACAAGGCCGAAGAGCTGGGGCGGCTCGGATTGGTGGAGTCCGAGGTCTATGATGAGGGCAGCGGCATGCGCAGGCATCTCGGCGCGCGCTGGACGCTGCAGACGACATTCTCTTGGGAGCAGAGGTTTACGGCGAACTCCGAGACCGTGATCGAGCAGCACTACAGGCCGAGCATCGGCCGTTCCCCGCAGACGCTGCTCGGTTCGCCAGCGGAGGAAAAGGAGCCATGGTATGACGAGTACAAGGACAAATACTGCTTCGGTTATGAGTTTCTTGCCGCGGTCGAGGCCGCGCGCAAGGCTGCCGGCAGCAAGCTCGGGGCGCCTTTTTCCGAGCAGCGCATCGAGTACCAGCACAAGACCTGGGTGAACGGGCTGGGCAGCCCGATCAAGCAATTTCGGCTCGTCGTGGACAAGGCCGCGCCCGAGAATTTGGTGAGCTTCTGCGGCGAGGAGCCAAAGAAGCTCGACGAAACGAAGCTTGAAGTCACGAAGTCGGACTACACGCCCGACGGAACCCTGGCGATCCTGTTTCTCACGCGCTTGCGGCAGCAGTAGTTTTCAGGATCAGGCCGCCCAAGATCTTTCAAGGGGTTTTGCTTGCAGCCTAGTGTGGCGGTTCAGAAGTCCGCATCATTCTTGCCGCGAGTCCGGTTGTGGACTTCTGAACAAAAGCCACACTAGAATCAAAGGTTTGCTAGTGTCCTTCGATTCCGAAATTCGTAAATGAGCTTGCCGAACGATGAAACGAATTTCGGAATCGGGACACTAGTGCACGGTCTCCTTCAGCCAGCTGAGCATCGCAGCCGCAATCTCGTCGCTGTTCTTCTCGAGCATCATCATGTGCCCGTTGCCGTGGATGTTGCCTTTTGTGAGCGGCATGAACGTCACAGGGACACCGGCTTGGCGGAGGTACCTGACCGTGCAGTGGTCGTAGCTCGCGTGATAGGATGCTTCCGACATCACCACCAGCACCGGAATGTCCTTCAAGTTGACGAGTTGCCGCGCCGGGGTCTTCTGCAGCCAGCAGCGCACCAGGTCGGGCGCGTCCGCCCGCTCCTCTTGCACGAACTCGGGCGGCCCTGGCGGATCATAGGTCAGGGGCACCTCGCCGAGACCTGACATCTTGGTCTTCGCGGCGTCGGCGAACCAGTCCGGCGCGCCCTTGAACTCGACATCGTGCACCGGGGGCCCGCTCGGCTCGACCGCGACGATCGCCTTGACGAGCTTCGGCCGCTGGTCGGCGATCGGCCAGCCGAATGCGCCGGACTGCGAATGGGTGAGCAGGATCGCGGGGCCGATCCGGTCGAGGAGCGCGACGCCGGCGTCCCGATTGAGCTCCTGCTGCTTGGCAAAATCCGCAATCGAGGGAACCTGGCTCGCATAGAACTGGTCGAACACCGGATCGCCTGGCTCCCCCGCGCCCGGCCATTGCGTGTGCAGACGCGCCTGCGGCCAGAGCTTGGCGTGCTCGGGAGCGATGAACCGCTGCTCGACGAAAGGAAGCCGCGGCGGCGTCATCGCACCATGCACCTGCGGCGCGGCGGCGCGTCCGCGCGCCACCTGATCGACCACGTAGACGGCGTAGCCGCGGCGCAGGAAAAACTGCGCCCAACCCTCGCGACCATCCGGCGTGCCGGTGAAGTTGGTACCGGTCTGGCCGCCGCCGTGGATCATCACGATCGGATAGGGATGCTCCAGCTTATGCGGAATCTGGAATTCCACATACATCTGGCCCATCATCGGCGAGCCTTCGATCGCGCGATCAATTCTGCCGCCGACGAAGAAATAACCCTGCCTGGCGATGACGAGGGGATCACCGGGCGCGCCCTCGGCGGCAGCAGCGTGGATCGCCATGGCGCCGAGAAGGCTCATGGCGATCGCAGGACCGGCATGCGGGATCACCTACGCGAACACGGAGTAATCCACCGGGCCGGTCGGCACCACGTAGCCGTAGCGCATGTTCGACCGCGCGGGGCCTGCCTTCTCATACTCGGCCTTGAGCGCGGCGAAACGGTCGCGCCGGAGCTCCAGCTCTGCACGTTTCGGGTCGATGCCGTAGAGCTTTGCGTTATTGCCGCCGAAGATCGCGGTCTTCACCGGGCCATTGGCGAGGCCGAGCGGCGCATAGCCGTGTTTCTTCTGCATGGCCTCGGGGATCTCCAGCCGGCGGAAGCCTTCGATCTGCCATTGCGGGGAGCCGGTCCATAGCGAGTCGGTGCCCCAGCAGACGTGATCTGTCCCGAGCCCTTTGACGAGCGTGCCCATCAATGCGGCGCAGACATTGGGCTCGGCGACCAGCGTGGTTGCGAACAGCTGGCCGACGTCGCCGTACACGTTGCTCACCCCGTACTGCGCGGGTATGTCGGCAAGGTCGCTGGTCCAGGAGATCCGGCCGGTGCGCTCGAACTCGGCCAATGCCTGCTTCGGATCGCCACCCACGTGGCGGTAGGCCGAGTGATAGATGACGAAGTTGAGCTGCGGCCAATCCTTCGCAGCCTGGCCCACGTCGGCGACATCGGCAAAGCCGCGCAGGTGCGGGAATTCCTTCTCCACTCCCGGTGCAAATAACCCCTTATGCACGCAGACGTTCTTGATGCCCGCCTGGACCATCTTCTCATAGCCCTTGTAGGCCACTTTCTCGTCGTCCATGCGCCAGGGATAGCGGCTGATCTCTTTGTGGGTATTGTCTCCGATGGTGTAGCCCTTGCAGGATTCCGGCTTGAGCGCGAGACCGGCATCGAGCTTGTCCAGCCAGCCCGGTTGTCCCGGCGTGAAGATCATGTGCGCAAACAGGCGCCGTGAGCCGGCTTCGTCGTTGATCTTCTTGCGCGCCTCCGCCATCTGCTCGTTGGTGAGGAACCAGTCCTGCTCGATGTCGGAGGGCGCCGAGGAGATCAGCGCAATCTTGGTGTCGCTGTCGAGGAAGATCTCCTTCTTGTAGTTGTTGAACTTGAGGTCCTCGATGGTCTGTTCCTTGTCCGCAAGCTGCTTGTTCCAGCCGGCCTTGCCGACCGCGTTGCGCATGTTGACGAAGGTCATGATCCGCGTGTCGTCGCGCAGGAAGTGGGTGTGCATGTCCATGATGAACTGATCCTTGAGCGCGTCGGCGCGCTCCTGGGCCATGGCCGGGGTGGCGGCCTCCGCCTTGCTCACGTCGAACAGCGGCCCATAAACCTCGTTCATCGCCACGAACGACGCCGCCATGCCCGCCGCGCTCTGAAAGAAGCGCCGCCGATCGAGGCCCTGCTTGCCGCCGAGATCGTCGGCCATGGCGAGAAGCCGTGCCTCGACCTCGCGCTGCCGCTCATTTTGCGGGTCGGGATAAAACTCATCGCTGGAGACGATTTGCGTCGGAATAGGCGTGTGATGCGCCACCAGCTCCGACGGCATCAGGGCTGCAAGCTCTTCCTTGCTCAGTTGGCTGCTCATGGTTCTCCTCCCGGATCTGTCGCGGGCACGCTCTAATGGGCGATAGCCTTTAGAATAGCAGAGTTGATCGCAATGTGGAGAGGGTTGGCGTATCTCAAAACTCGACATCGAGCTCTTCGAGCTCATCGGGCTCCGCCTTGGCGGCGGCAATCCAATCTTTCATGTGAGACAGTGCCATGACCGCTTCGCAATAGGCTGCGCACTCGCTATCGAGCTTGACGTCGTAGGTATGAAAGCGTGTCGCCACCGGCGCATACATTGCGTCCGCCATGCAGGGCTGTTGCCCGAACAGATACGGGCCGCTCGAGCTTGCCAGGCATTCGCGCCAGATCGTGATGATGCGATCGATGTCGGCTTGCGCGCCCGTCCAGATCTTGAAGCCGGGGTAGTGCGCTTTGAGGTTCATCGGCAGGGCCGAACGCAGATTGCTGAAGCCGGAATGCATCTCGCCCGAGACGGCGCGACAGCGGGCGCGGGCTGCGCGGTGCTCCGGCAGGAGCTTGGCGTCCGGATTCCACTCGTTCAGATACTCGGCGATAGCCAGCGTGTCCCAGACTTTCACGCCATTGTGGGTCAGGCAGGGAACGAGGAATGAAGGCGACAGGAGAAGGAGCTCGGCGCGGGTCGAGGGATCGTCGCTGTTGGCCTGCTCCTCCTCGAATTCGAGCCCGGCCATCTTGCACAGCAACCAACCGCGCAACGACCAGGAGCCGTAATTCTTGCTGGCGATCGTGAGCGTGGCCATGGACTTATTCCGACTTCAAATCGGAGGCAGCCCTGCCCCCGAAGAATTATCTCGCGCCGCAGCATAAAATGCACTAGCTTTTTACGTTTGCAGGAAAGTCCGGGCCGTCAGCGGCCGACGGGCGAGAGGGGGAATGCTTTACCTCGCGTATCAAGCCCATACCGACGTGATGGGCCCCGTTCGCGCCTGGGCGGACAGAGCGCTTCAAGCCATCGGAATGCGGCCCGCCGGCATTGCCGGCCATGTCGTCCTGCGCAATCTCACGGCCGCCTACGAGCTCATTGCGCGCGCCGGGCTGAGCCATGACCGCCCGGCATTCGGCATCGACCGCGTGACGCTTGGCAACGGCGAGGTGGCCGTACGCGAGCGTGCCGTGCTCACGACGCCGTTTGGAACCCTGCTGCATTTCAGGAAGGAAGCCGACGTTGCCCAGCCGCGGGTTCTGCTGGTGGCCCCGCTTTCCGGGCACTTCTCGACCCTTCTACGCGGCACCGTCCGCACCATGCTGCCCGAGCACGACGTGTACATCACCGATTGGCACAACGTACGCGACGTCGCGCTGACGCATGGGCGCTTCGGGCTTGACGAATACATCGAGCACCTGATCCGGTTCCTGGAGGCAATCGGGCCTGGCGCCCACGTCCTCGCAGTGTGCCAGCCCTGCGTGCAGGTGCTTGCGGCGGCGGCGCTGATGGCGCAGGCCGGCAATCCCGCCGCGCCCCGCAGCATGACCCTGATGGCCGGTCCGATCGATACCCGCGTCAATCCGACCAAGGTCAACGAGCTCGCCAATTCCAAGCCGATCGCATGGTTCGAGCACAATCTGATCGCCACCGTACCGCTGCGTTATCCGGGCGCGTTTCGACGCGTCTATCCAGGCTTTGTGCAGCTTGCCGCTTTCATGAGCATGAATATCCAACGTCACTTGAACGCGCATCAGGAGCTTTACCAGCATCTCGCCAAAGGCGAGCATGAGAAGGCACAGGTGACGAAGGCGTTCTACGACGAATATTTTGCAGTGCTCGACCTGACCGCCGAGTTCTACCTCGAGACCGTGCGGCTGATCTTTCAGGAGCACGCATTGGCGGCCGGCAAGCTCGCGTGGCGCGGGGAGCGGGTCGAGCCGCGCGCCATCAAACGCACCATGCTGCTGACGGTGGAAGGCGAGCGCGACGACATCTGCGCCGTTGGACAGACCGCCGCCGCTCATCAGTTGTGCTCGGGGCTGCGGCCGTATCTCAAGCGCCACCACATGCAGGCTGGTGTCGGGCATTATGGCGTGTTCAGCGGCAATCGCTGGACCAACCAGATCTACCCGCTGGTGCGGAACGTGATCCTTGCGAGCGAGTGAGGCTGGCGGAGGCCGGTTGGCCTTGATCTTGCAAATCCCCCACTGGGAGCTGGTGTAGCAGCGGGAGACGGCCATGGCATTGAGGACCATAGCGGCTGACCCAGCGCCGCTCGCTGTGAATATCGAACGGGCCGCGCTCGTTATCATCGACATGCAGCGGGATTTTCTGCTGCCCGGCGGCTTCGGCGCGGCGCTCGGCAATGACGTCTCGCGCCTGCATGCGGCGGTGGGGCCGTGCCGGGAGGTGCTTGCGGCTGCCCGCAGGGCGGGCCTGCTCGTCATCCACACGCGGGAGGGCCACCGGCCGGATCTCAGCGATGCTCCGCCGATCAAGGTCGAGCGCGGCGATCCTGCGCTACGCATCGGCGCCCCTGGACCTATGGGCCGCATCCTCGTGCGCGGCGAGTCCGGGCACGACATCATCCCCGAGCTCTACCCGGAGGCGGGCGAGCCGGTGATCGACAAGCCCGGCAAGGGAGCCTTCTATCAGACCGATCTCGACCTGCTGCTCAAGAA
>DASXIG010000378.1:0-9549 GCA_036498105.1 Xanthobacteraceae bacterium
GACTCGGGCGAGACACAGCTGTTCGTGATCGGCAGATACTACGACCGCCTCCGGATCGGCGACCAGGGCGTGCGCTTTCTCGAGCGCAATGTGGTCCTCGACACCCGCCGGCTCGACAAGGGATCGCACTATCCGATCTGACGTCCACCGCCTTCGGCGATCCGCAACGCTAGGGCAAGGAGCTGCGAATTGACGTGGCAAAGACTCTGCTCTGCGGAGGAGGTGCCGAGCGGACGGCTGATCGGGATGGAGATCCACGGGGTTAAGGTCCTGGTCACCAGGATCGATGGCGATTTTGTCGCTTTCCCGCCCCTCTGCCCCCATATGGCAGAGCCGCTGGAAACGTCCGGCGTTTGCGCCGACGGCATTCTCACCTGCACCAAGCACATCTGGCAATGGGAATTGAAGACCGGCGCGCCCGTGGGCGAGGCCGAGAGGCCATTGCTGCGTTACCCGACCAAGCTGGAGGGCGACGGGCTCTGGATCGATTTCCATCGCGAGCTAACGTACGAATATGACGATTAGGTTGCCCCGTTAAGCAGCGCACTCTGCTCCAGAAAGCTTTGTGTGATCATCCTGGCGAGGCGCTGCATCACGAGATAGCCGGCACCTGGGTCGGAATCGAGAATCTGCAGCAGTGCTTCGCCGTCGATGTCGAGCAGCCGGCATTTTTCCAGCGCAATGACGGTGGCGATGCGGCGCGGCTGGTTCCCCAGAAGCGCCGCCCAGCCGAGGATATCGCCGGCGGGTATGATCGTCCCCTGTGCCGCCGGTCGGCCGTCGCCGCCCAGAATGAACCGCAACCTTCCATCAGCCACCACATATGCGCTCCGTGCCTGGTCGCCCACCGAATACAACGTGTCCCCCTCCTCGACCGTTTGCGGCTTTGCGACTGCCGCGATCCTGCCAATGGTAGGGTCCGCGACCCCCCGGAGGATATCGGTGGTGTGAAGGATCGCGAAGTTGTCGGTCTCTAGTGCAGCCGAGGACATGGTGTTCACCCAACTCGCTCGCGCTCAACTGAACTTGTCGTAGCGGATGTCGCGCACGGGGAGCCTGCCTTGCGTGATCAGCATTCTAATCGACACGTCGACGAGGATCGGAGGCCCTGCAACATAGGCGACGCGCCCGGCGAACCGTCCGCGCAGGTCACGAGCGGCAATCTCATGCGGAAACCCGGAATCGAATGTCAGAGAAGGATGGCACCGACGCAGTTCGGTCGACGGCACGTCATGTGACATTGCCACCGTGATCCGCAGCGTCTCGCGAAAGCTGTTCGCAAACTGCGCAAGCTTATCGAGATAAAATACGTCGGCATTCGTGCGCACCCCGAAGAAAACGTCGGCTTCGAAGTGCTCAAAATGCCGGGATGAGCATCCGGTTTCGAGAATGGACATGATCGAGGCTATGCCGGAGCCGCCGCCGATGCAGAGAATCGTTCGCTGCTCCTGGGGAGTAAAGGTCGCCTTGCCCAGAGGGCCAAACCACTCGACGGCATCACCGGGCCTCGCGCGCGCGCATAGCCATTCGGAGAACACGCCACCCGTCTTTTGCTTGACGATGAAGCTCGCTTGTGATGACGAACCGGGATGATTGACCATCGAATATCCGCGATAGCCGGCAATATGCGGCACCCGCAGCACGGCGAATTGCCCGGCATCGAACTCCAATGGCGAATCGAGCTCGAGCCGGATCTCGACGGTATCCGACGTCAGTCGATCGATGCGCGCGAGCACCGCGCGCCCGAAGGAGGGTCGAACCCGGGCAATCGACGCCAAATTCACGCTGCCTGGAATCTCGAAGCTGCAATTGCCGAGCGCGCGCGTCTGACAGAGCAGCACCTCGTCGCGATCCGCTCGCAGATAAGCGTTGCCGGGAGCCTGCGCCCAATCGCCGACGATCACGCCGGCAATGCGCCTGGCCTTGCATGTTCCGCAGGTGCCGGTCGCGCATTCATAGGGGATGGCCACTCCTGCTCGCAGCGCCGCGTAGAGAAGCGACTCCCGGGGCTCGGCGCCGAACACTGCGCTGGAAGCCCTCGATCGCGCTTCGATCAGGGCGGTTGGTTGCGACGTTGGCCGGGAAGGGGAGAATGATGCGTCTTGCATATCTCAGCGCGGCTTCTGAATCCGCCTCGAATAGGCCTCGATGAAATCGGCGGCCGCCTTGCTGCCACGCGCGAACGATTTCATCGCTTCCTCGTGCAGCAGCGAGAGTGCGTTCATCTTGATGAGATTGGCGTTGTCGTTCTCGATGAGATCTTCAAGCCGCCGTGGCCTCGGCAGATCCACTTCGAGCACGGCGCGCACCTTGGCCGGCACGTTGGTCATGACCAGAATTCGGTCGGCCAGGAAAATCGCCTCGTCGATGTCGGTGGTCACGAAGAATGTCGTGCGACGCGTCTCCTCATAGAGCTTGGCGTAATATTCCTGCATCAGCGTTTTGGTCATGGCGTCGAGCCCGCGAAACGGCTCGTCGAGAATCATGACTTTCGGCTCATTGATCATTGCGCGCGCGAGTTCTGCCCGCCGCTGCATGCCGCCCGAGAGCTGGGTCGGATATTTGCGCCGAAACGCGGCGAGCCCGACCTTGTCAAGCAAGAACTCCGCCTTGCTCACCGCATCCCGCCCGGCCGCGGCGCGCGCCCGCGGACCGAACATGATATTGCCGAATGTGGTCATCCAGGGAAACAACGCCGTCTCCTGAAAGAGCACGAGCCGATCCAGCCCCGGCCCCAGAACCGGCTTGCCGCCGATCGTTATGGTGCCGGCAGTCGGCCGCTCGAATCCTGCGAGCAAACGGATAAGCGTGCTCTTGCCGCACCCGGACGGGCCGATCATCACCGTGAGCTTCCCGCGATCGAGCGCGAACGAGCAGTCGCGGACCACGGCCTTGGCGAATCTTGCCGAGCCATAGGACTTGCTGACGCTGTCCACCACGATTTCGCGTGCGGACTCTGGCGCAGCGTCATGCGCGAAACCCGAATGACTGTGCACCTGCGACGCGGGAACAACGCTCATGCGCCAGCTCCGCTTCGCCTCATTGTTCGCGCAGCCACGGCGTGGCCACCTCCCCGAGCTTGCGCAAGAGCGCGCTGGATATGTACCCGGCGATCCCGATGCTGATCATGCCAACCACGATCTGCGTGTATGAGCCGCCGACGTAGGAGTTCCAGATGAAGAAGCCCAAGCCGCCGCCCTTGGCCCCGCCCATGGAACCTGCGCTCCCGCCGCCGGAAATCATTTCCGCGGCAACAACGACGGCCCAGGCGATTCCGATGCCGACCGTTGCGCCGACGATGATCGAAGGCAGCGTACCTGGAAGTATGATCCGGCGAAAAATATCCCAGCTCGACGATCCCATCGAGCGTGCCGCCTGATAGTAACGCGTATCGATTGCTTGCGCGCCGCCGATCACGTTGATGACTACGGCATAGAACGCGCCGAGGAAGGTGACGAACGCGATTGAGAGCTCCTGCGTCGGCCAGAAAATGATCGATGCCGGAACCCATGCAAGTGGCGGGATCGGCCGCAGCACTTCGAACACCGGAAATACGGTGCCGTAGAACGCCCGGCTCACCGCCATGGCGAGACCAAGCGGAATGCCCAGAAGCATCGCTACGAAAAAGCCCAGAAATACTCTTTGCGTGCTCAAATACCAGCTGAACCAGTAACTCGGGTCGCGCATGAGTTCATTGAAGGTCACAGCCACCGCAGTAGGCGCCGGAATTCGGGAGATGCCGGTGCGCGACGCGGCTTCCCAAAGGAGGATGAAAGCCACGGTGGCGATGGCCCCGCGCCAGAATTTGGTACTCGAGATGAACGCGAATGCCTGCGACGCGTAACCACCCGGCTCTGTCATTTTCAGCGCTCCCGCTCGCCGGCTGCGAACGCCTTCAGCGCTTCCTCGTGCACCGCCTGCACGGTCTCGTCCAGGTACTCGCGAAAGCGCTTGGCCGTGAGCACGCTGTAATCGCGAGGATGGGGGATATCGACCGTGAGAATCTTCTTGGGGCGGCACGGGCGAGTGGTCATGATCACGACGCGATGTCCCAGAAAAATCGCCTCCTCGAGATCGTGGGTAATGAAGAAGATGGTGACCTGGTTCTTGTCGAACGTTTCGAGCAGCGCCTCGTGCATCACCGACTTGGTCAGCGAATCAAGCGCGCGGTAAGGCTCATCCAGGAGCAGCACTTTCGGATCGTTCATCAAGGCGCGGGTGATCTCGACCCGGCGGCGCATTCCCGAGGAGATTTCACCGGGATAATTGTTCTCGAGGTTGCGCAGCCCCGCTTCCGCCAGCATGGTACGTGCTTTGTTGTATGCCTGCTTGCGGGTGAGGCGTCCCTGCACCATCGGGCCAAACGCGACGTTTTCGATGATGGTCTTCCACGGAAACAGCGCGCCGTTCTGAAACACGACGATGCGGTCGGGACCGGGGGCCGCTCTCGGTATGCCGGGTCCGCACAGCACTTCGCGGTCGAGGCGGATCGTCCCCGAGGTAATGCTGTGAAACCCGGCGATTGCGTTCAGAAGCGTCGTCTTGCCGCAACCGGAAGGCCCGACCACGACGGTGATCTTCCCGGCGGGAACATCGAAGGTGCAATTGTCGACCGCGCGAACGCCGGCCGTTTCAGAACCGTAGATTTTGACCACATCCTCGATGCGGATTTCGCCTTTACGGGATGTCTCCGGCACGTACGAGCCTGCTTCCGTCGGGGCGGACATCGAGCGTTTGCATGGCGCCGCGGGCTCGGGGCTCACTTTGTGCCTCCAATCGCCAGCTCGCGCGCCCTCCATTGCATCATGTAATTGCCGATGATCCGCACGCCGGCGCTGGTGAGATAACCCACCAAGCCGAGCGTGATCATCCCGATGACCATCGTGGGATATTGCACCATCGTGTACGAGGTGTTGATGAGATATCCCAGTCCGTATTGTCCGGACACCATTTCGCCCGCAACCAGGGAGAACCATGCAACACCCACCGAGATCTGCAGGCCGGTGAAGATGAACGGCATCGCGCCCGGCACGATCACGTGCCAGAACACCTGGTGCCTTTTTGCGCCCAGACAATGCGCCGCGCGAACGAACGATACGTCGATTGATTCTACCCCGAGCATGGTATTGAGCGTCGTGGCGTAAAACGAAGCGAGGAATGTCAGAAAAACAATCGGGGTCTCCGAACCCTGGAACATGATGATTGCCAGCGGCACCCAGGCAAGCGGAGGGATCGGTCGCAGCAGCTCGAAGACCGGAAAGACGTACTCCTTGAACGGCAGCGACCATCCAAGAAAAAGCCCGAGCGGCACGCCTGCTGCGGTGGCCAGGAGAAAGGCAATGGAAACCCGGCGCAGGCTTACCCAAATGTGCTGATAATATTCCGGCGAATAAATGGATAGGCCATAGGTCGGATCAGGGCTCAACCATTCGGTTATGACCGCGGTTGGCCCCGGCATTTGCACGAAGCGCGGCAGCTTCCAGACCTCTACCGTGAGGTACCAGAAGGCGAGAAAGAGCGCGAAGCCGAGCAGCATCAGATAGGGCCGGGGGCTGCGCAGCCACTGCGACAGGCGATAGGTGGCCACTTCGAAACGGTTCGCGCGATCAGCCGGCTCCAATGGTGCAGCCGAAGCATCGCCTGCGCCGACGTTCGCTCCAGCAGCGGCGTAGCTCGGTTCCAATTCCTTCACGCCGTCACCTCCCGCGCCGGCAACCCACGCCGGAGGCCTGAGCGGCTCTCGTCGCAACGGCCAGACGACAGCGCGCCGGTCTGCGGCTCATGAGCCCGTGTAAGCGGAATCCGGGAGCGCCTTGACCTCGCCCACCGGCGACTTCAGGTTGCGCTTCGTGAGTATTTCCTCCGTCAACGCGGGCATCACCGCCTCGGGACGGATGTCGGCCTTGATGCTCTTGATCTCGAGGAGGAATTTCGACGCCTTGGAAATCAGTCCCTTGGCTTCGGGCGAGAAGGTGTAAGGCAGAACAATTCGGCTAGTCGTCCCGCCTTCCGACTTCGGATAAGTGCCGTAGGCCGAGTACCACAACGTTTTCTGCTTGAACCCCGTCGTTTGCTCGAGCGCCATTGCGCTCACCGCCATCGCGTTCTTTTCATCCGCGAAATAAAGCTGCGCATCCAACTCGGCTTCCAGCCATCCCTTGGCGATGTCTGGGCGCTGCTCGATCAGCGCTCGCGGCATCACCATGAAGCCGCCATCGTTCTCATTGACCGATGCGCCGGTTGCCACCTTGCGTGCAAGCTTGTCGAGCACGAGTCGGGACGCGGTTGGCTCCCACAGCACTGCTGCATCTAGCTTGTTGGCGCGGAATCCGCTGGTGATGACCTCGATGCTCTGGTTGAGATACTCGGATGGGGCGATCTTGAACCGCTTGAAAACCGCCTGCGCGAAACGATCGGTGCAACTGCCCTTCGGCACGGCAACGCTCTTGCCGTTGAGCCAGTTGATCGCTTCCTCCGGCGATTGGAATTGGGGCGCGTCGTTGCGCACCAGAAACACGTTGCATTGGTCGTAACCCAGCCCCAGCACCGATACGATGCGAATGTCACGAACATCGGCATGGCTTGTGGATACGATTCCCGGCATGTCGCCGACGTAACCGAGATCCACCTTTCCGGCCAGCATCCCGTTGACGATGATGGCGCCCTGCAGACCGACCTGGAAATCGACCTTCGACCCCTGCGGAAGATATTTCTCGTAGAACTTCTTGTTGCGCATGATGACCCCGGACCAGGATTCCGTGTAGTAGGGCTGATAGCCCACGACCAACTCGACCGGACTGCCCGGCTTGCCGTAGTCCTTTATTTCCTCGGAGAGTCCCGGCTGTGCCCCCCAAGCGAGCAGGCAACCGATGCCGGTCAGCAGGTCAAGGGCTCGCTTTCGCATCCGCGCGGCGTTTTTGTGTGAAGTCATTTCATCCTCCCGGAGCACATAAAACCTCGAAGCGAGGCGCCCATTCGCGGGACTTTCTTTTTTTGTGAAGCCTATGGAGGGTGGTTCTCAGTGTCAAACGACGACGATCAATGACGCAATTTCCCGTGGCTATCACGGACACGTCAGATCCGTCACCTTAGCGATAACTCCGTCACCTTAGCGATACCCATGGTCATGGACTTGCCGCGGTTGAGGTGCGCGGCGGATTTTGACTGGGGCAGCCGCCGACCGGAACAGCTCGTGCATCGTCATGGATTTCACCGCGGCGAGCATTGCTTTCGCCATCGGCAACATCGGGTTGCCTTCCACCCAGATGAGTCCGACCTGCCGGACGACCTCGGGTTTGATGAGCTTGACCAGACGCGTGCCTGGAAACGCGCCGATGACGATCTCGAAATGGTCGGGCACGATAGTCACGGTTTCACCGCGCATGGTGTGAAATGCGAGATTGACAATGGAGTCCGATTCGATCTGCGGAGCCGGTGTCCTGCCGACCGAGGCGAACGCTGCATCGATGATCTGTCGCTCATGCATGTGGGACGGGAGCAGACAAAGCGGCAGGTCTGCGGCCGTGGACCACGTCGTCGTTGCGATCGGAAACCGCGGCTCGTCCGGGACCAACAGAATCAGATGCTCATTGTACATGGGATAGCTGGTCAATGGAGCCGGTTGCTGCTGGTCGATGTAGGTGATGCCGACGTCCAGTTCGAAATTGATCAGCTTGACGCGCAATTCTTCGAGCCCGAGGAAGCTGACCTCGAGCCGCACGCCGGGATGGAGCTTGATAAAATGGCTGTTGATAAGGGGCAGCGCGGGCGAGCTCGTAGGCATCGCTCCCAGCCGAAGCCGTCCAGACAAGGTCTTCTTCAGAACTGAAAGCTCTTGCAGCATCGCGTCGCGGTCCGCGAGAATCCGCTTGGACCACTCGATGATTCGGCTCCCCTCTGTCGTGAATCCTTGAAAACGCTGGTGCCGCAGTACGATCGGAGTTCCGAACTCCGTTTCCAGCTGTTTGATGGCGTTGGAAAGGCTCGGCTGCGATACGTTGCAATGCCGAGCCGCTCGGCTGAAATGCTGCTCCTGGGCGAGCGCCACCAGGTATTCGAGTTGGCGCAGGAACATTTTGGCTCCAGGCAAGTGAGCGCCATGCTCAACGCCTATCAATATACAGGGAACTGTGGCCTGTGGCTATCAAAATGGCGGGCATCAAAATGCGGGCCGGCGGACAATTGGGGTCCCTATGCTAGGGATTGCCGCACTTGCCCTGATCTCCGGAGTATTGATCGGCTGCATCGGGGTTGGCGGCGTCCTGCTGGTACCCTGCCTCAGTCTTGCCGGCATCGATGTCCATGCGGCGATCGCCGCCAGCATGTTCAGCTTTATTTTCAGTGGCGCAATTGGCGTGCTGCTCTACGCCCGGCATGGTTCGATCGAGTGGACTTCTGCAGCTTGGCTGGCCGCAGGTGCCGCCCCCGGGGCTTTCCTCGGGGCGGTTCTTGCTGCCCACACCCCCGGCGACATCCTGCTGATGCTGATCGGCGTCACCGTCGTATTTGCGGGCTGGCGGCTGCTCCGCCGGCAGCCCAACAAAGCCGACCGGGGCGGAGCTCGGCTTCCAAGCATCTCTCTGGCCGGCGTGGGTGCGGTCGTTGGAATCGGCTCGGCGCTTACCGGCACCGGCGGACCCGTCCTCCTGGTCCCGCTGCTGATGTGGTGGGGTGCGCCTGTCCTCACCTCGGTCGGACTGAGTCAGGCCATTCAGGTCCCAATCGCGCTGATGGGGTCGGCGGGTAACTTCTGGACCGGCAGCCTCGAGCCGGTTCTCACCGCCGCGTTGAGCATCGGAGTCGCGTTCGGGTCCGTCGGCGGCGCACGAATTGCGCACGCGGTCCCGGCGGGATTTCTCGCCCGCCTGGTCGCAGTCGCGCTCGTGCTCGCGGGCGCGGTCATCGCCGTTCGCTCCGGTCACACGCTGGCCACGCGATGGTGAAGAGCGGCTTCGACGTTCTCGCGCTTCGCCGGGACTTTGGCGACGTTCGGGCTGAAGCCGCGAGCTGCCGTTCCGCGGCAGCACTTTTCGATTTCAGCTTCATGTCGCGGGTGCGTATCGAGGGCTCGGGCGCGTGCGCCCTGATTGCGAAATTGACGCTGCGGCGCGTTGACGTGCTGCCCCCGGGGTACATCTGCTACGCAATGCGCATCAATTCTGCCGGGCACGTCATCAGCGATCTCACGGTGTGGCGTCTTGCGGAGAATTGTTTCGAGGTCTTCAGCGGCGCCCGCGACGAGGTCGCGCAACTCCAGGCAGCGGAAGGACCGACCGCTTCAGTCCGCGACCTTAGCGGGGAAACCGCAATTCTGGCCGTGCAGGGTCCCGGAAGCTTGCGGGCTCTTTGCGCGGCCTGCCTCATCGAACCTGTCAACTCGCTTCCCTACTTTGCGCATATGAGTACGCGCATTGCGGGGGTAGCTTGTCGGGTTGGGCGGCTTGGCTATACCGGCGAGCGCGGCTTCGAAATCGTGCTGCCGCGCGACGCGCGCGAGGCAATCTGGACATTATTGGCCGAGCATGCCCGTCCAGCGGGGTTTGCGGCAGC
>DASXIG010000379.1:0-6206 GCA_036498105.1 Xanthobacteraceae bacterium
GTAACGACGGGCGGTGGTGCCTTGCCTTTGCCGACGCCGACGCAGCCGGACACGCTCACCGCGACGAGAGTCGCAACCAAGGCGATCAGAAGCTTCTTCATTGGGTACCCCCTGTGTTGACAGATTCCCCTGCGCTGAACCGATGCGATTACAACCACAAATGCCGGGGGCGGCCTAGTGCGTAAAAGCCACAGTGATGAACTGATTGCCCGCTCGAAATGAGAGATAGCGAAGCCTGCGCCGGCAAAAAGGCGCGCTAGCGCCTGGAATTTTCATCCGGAGGGCATGCGGCTTCACAGAGATGCGCCGCCAAGTGCTTGAGCAAACGTGGTTATTGCGCAGTTGCGCAAATGCCGCGAATTGCTGAAAAACCGTACCCTGATGCCTGCCGGCAACAGGGATAATCAGCGGGCGGCAGCGTGCACGGCTCGCGCCAGCGCCCGGCCGACGCAGTCATAACCCGCGGCCGAATTGTGCAGCCCATCCCATGCCACCAGAGCGCTCGCGGGCAGCCCCGCCTCGATCGAGCGGCGCATGAGCGAGAAACGCGAAAACAGGCCGACGCGTTCTTCGCGCGCGACTTCCGCAATGGTCGCCTGCATCAGCTCGTGCTGCGAGGTGTAGAGAATCATCGGGGCATACTGCAGATCCATGAGAATCACGTCCGCTCCCTCCCCCTTGAGCGTCCGCACCCCATCGACAATGAGCTGCTTGAGGCCGTCGGCATGCCCGCCCCAGGCCACGTCGTTCGTGCCCAGCTGCCAGATCACGAGGTCGGGGCGATAGGCGAGAACGTCATGCTGGAAGCGCCGTATGCTGCCCGAGACGGTATCGCCGATGCGGCCGCTGTTGATCACCTCGATCTGCGCAGCCGGCCGCAGTGCTGCGAGCTCCCGCCGCATGACTTGCGGATAGGTCGCGTCCAGGCTCAGCACCCAAAGCCCGGTGGTCGAGGACGAGCCGACGGCGACGATCCTCAACCCGCCCGCTTTGAGGCGCCCTGCGGTCCGCGGGAGTGGTATGCCGAGGGAGATGGCCTCATTCGCGGTCAGGCAAACCTCGGCCGCGGATTGCGCCCGCCCCGGGACTGCGGCCGCATGGGTCACCGCCAATGCCAAGCCCAGGCCGGCAATGATTCTGCGCACTTCGGTCATGAGGCGATGGCCCGTTGAGCGGCGGCCCGGAGACCTGATCCCGCAATTCCGGCGAATGCTGGACCGGCAGGGAGCCATGCGGGCGAAATATTTGGCCGGCATCCCGGCCGCGGCCCACTTCCATCCTCCCGCACCGTGCGGCATCATGCCCGCCCGCCAACAAGGAAGCAAGTGCATGATTGACCTTCACTATTGGACCACGCCGAACGGCCACAAGATCACGATTTTACTCGAGGAGACCAGGCTGCCCTACAAGATCATTCCGGTGAACATCGGCAAGGGGGACCAGTTCAAGGGAGATTTCCTCGCCGTTTCACCGAACAACCGCATTCCGGCTATTGTCGATCACGCACCGGCCGAAGGCGGCAAGCCCATCGCGGTATTCGAGTCGGGCGCAATTCTGCTCTATCTCGCCGAGAAGACCGGTCAATTCCTTTCGCGCGATACCCGCCCGCGGATCGATGCCATTCAGTGGCTGTTCTGGCAGATGGGCAATCTCGGCCCGATGGCGGGGCAGAATAATCATTTCACCCACTATGCCGTCGAGAAGCTTCCGTATGCGATGGACCGCTACCACAACGAGGTCAACCGGCTGTACGGGGTGCTGAACAAACGGCTCGCGGACCGCTCGTTTGTTGCCGGCGAGTATTCCATTGCCGATATGGCGATCTATCCCTGGATCGTGCCGTACGAGCGCCAGGGCCAGAAGATCGAGGATTTTCCCCACCTCAAGCGCTGGTTCGAAGCGATCCGGGCCCGTCCCGCGGTCGAGCGCGCCTATGCCAAGGTCAAGGAGATCAACCCGAACCAAGGCGGAATCCGGACCGCCGAGGAGCGCGCCATTCTGTTTGGTCAGACCGCCGCTTCGGTGGAAAGGGCGGCGGCAACCGCGGGCTAGCCGGACAACAGACGACGGTAGACAGACGGCGGATAATCCGTCCTCCGTCCTCCGCCGTCTGTCATCCGTTGCTCAGGCGAGATGCGGGATCTTCGGCCGTTCGCCGCGCGCCTTGCCGGAGATCGGCGGTCGCGGCAGCCGGTTCTCGCCCGGCTGCATGATGAAGGCGTGCTCGAGCGAGTACCACGGCGCGGTGACGCCAGGTGCCGGCGGCTCGCCGTTCTCGTGCCGCACGTAATTGCCGATGAGATGGCGCGTGACGCCGAACTGCGCGTCGGTCTCGATGAACTTGTCATCGGGAACGTAGAGCTGTGAGATCAGCGTCTTGAGCCCGTGCTTGCTGGCCAGAAAATGCAGATGCGCGGGTCGCATGTTGTGCCGGCCCTGCGCACGCAGGAGGTCGCCGGTGGGGCCGTCGATGGGAATCGGATACCCGGCGGGCTTCACGCTGCGGAAGCTGATGTGACCGTCCTGATCGGTGAAGAACTTGCCGCGCAGGTTCATATCGGCCTGCCCCGGATCCTGGTTCTCATAAAATCCTTCCGGAGAGGAATGCCAGACATCGACCTCCGCGCCGGCCACCGGCCGACCATCGCGATCGCGGAACCAGGCGTTCACGAACAATGCAGGTCCCGGCGTCGGTGAGCGCACGATCGACCCGCCGTTTGGCGTGATCGGGGACTGCATGCGCCAGAAGGGGCCGAGCAGGTTCTGATCGGTTTCCAGCGCGGTCGGGTCCGTATTGTTCAGCAAACACACCAGCGCAGAAGCTCCGAGCGAGCCAGCCATCAGCACCGCTTCATTATGCGACTCGCTGCTATGCTTGCCGAGCGCGACCACGTAGGCGAGCGCAGCCTGGAATTCCGCCTCGGTCAGCTTCGCCTCGCGCAGGAACCCATGCAGGTGGCGCACGAACGCCGACATGATCTCGCGAAAGCGGGTATCCGGTGCATGCTGCAGCTCGGCCAGAACCGCGGAGGTGACGTCCTCCTGCTTCTCTATGATCATGCCCTTGACTCCTGTTCCGCAGCCCAGCACCCACGTCGCGAAGATAACAATCTCGCTGTAGCATGGGCAGGTCGCGTGGCGGTAGAGAACGACGGAACTTGGCAGCTGTTTGGGGAAAGCCCGCATGCCTGTGCTCGCTGAGCTGGATCGCAGCAAGGTGGTCGATGTCGACCTCGGCAGCTCCGAGTTCAAGCAGAACGCGAGAACTGCCCTGGCCGAATGGGCCAGACGCCCGCCCTTCTACGTATTGTCCAACGGGCCGCCGCAGGTGATCTGCGGCCGCTACGCGGACGTGCACGAGGTCTTTTCCGATCCGGTGCGCTTCTCCTCGGAGGTGCCGCGTACCGGGCGCGGCTACGAGCAGTTCGACAAGTTCATGGGTGTGGAGATCATTGCGCAGATGGACGGAGAGCGGCATGCACGGATTCGCCGGCTGCTGATGCCGGCCTTCTCCTCCCGCAGCATGGCACGCATCGAGACGCGCCTCACCGAGATCATCGAGGGGATGCTCGACGGCATTGAACGGCGCGGCAATGCCTTCGACGGCATGCAGGATTACGGCGCTCAGCTCGTCGTCGGTGCCTTGCTCACGGCGATGGTGAACCTCGATGAGCGGCGCAAGGCGACGTTCCTCGCGTTCCATGAGGTGCTGCCGCTGACGACCTATACCAAGCCGGGCGAGAATTTCCCGCCCGAATGCGTGCGCGCCTATGACAGCGCCGCCGAGCTGGTGGAGGAGATCATTGCGGAGCGCCGCGCCAGCCCCGGTCCCGACATCATCAGCGCGCTCATCCAGGCGCGCGACCAGGACGACAAGCTCAGCCACAAGGAGCTGTTCGATCAGGTCTTCACCCTTTGCGGCGCGGCGCTGTCAGCCACCAGCCGCGCCGCCGGCGGCGCTCTGTTGATGCTCTATACCCATCCAGAGCAGCGCGCCGAGCTCATCCGCCGGCCCGAACTCATCCCAGATGCGGTCGAGGAGTGTCTGCGCATTGCCGGCAACGGCTATTTCACCTTTCCGCGCCTGGCCACCTGCGACACGGCGGTGGGCGGTACGGACATATTCAAGGGCATGGTGGTGCGGCCATCGCCGCAGGCCGCGAACTACGATCCCGGCGTGTTTCCCGACCCGCTGCGCTTCGACATCCATCGCCACCCGAAGCGGATATTAGCGTTCGGCGCGGGCCCCCATCACTGCATCGGCAACATCCTCGGACGTGCCGCGATAACGATTGCTATCCGCCGCCTGCTGGCGCGCTTTCCCAAGGCAAGGCTCGCCGATCCGAACTTCAAGCCGGTCTACGGCGGCGCAGTTGGGGAGCTGCGGCTGCAGAGTCTGCCGATGGTAATTCAATGATTCAATTGAAACGGCGAGAGCTCATTGCCTTATGCTGATCTCCGTCGTTCATTGCTGGCGACAACGGCGAATACGTAAAATTTGGAGTGAAATATCATGCACGCACCGTTATCTGCTTTAAACATGTTGAAGACCGCGCTGCTGATCGCGCTCGCGCTCATCGCTTGCGATGCACGCAACGGCGCACATGCGCGCCCGATCGCGCCGTGGTGCGCCTGGGATCCCGGCATCAGCAATTTCAGTTGCAGCTACTACACGCATCAGCAGTGCATGGCGGCGGCATGGGGGAACGGCGGCCTGTGCGTGCCCAATTCACGCGCCGCATATGGCTATCCGCGCGAGCGCCGCCGATGGCGGTGAAACCTGCCCTCGCAGCTGATCCAAACCTGGCTGAGCCAGACTCTGGCTGATCCAAAAAGTTGGGCAACCGAACGCAGCCCGAAATAGCCTGAAGTCCGCGGGCATGATGAATGACCCGCGCAAGGTTGCGATTGCCGCTGCGGGCTTCTGCGCCTTTCTCAATCTTTACTCGCCGCAGGCGCTGCTGCCGGCACTTTCGCACGAATTCGGGGTTGGCGCTGCCGAGATCAGCACAATCATGACCGCGAGCACGCTGGCCATCGCGCTGACTGCCCCGTTCACCGGAGCGCTGGCCGACGTCCTGGGGCGAAAGCGCGTCATCGTCACCGCGATGTTCGCCGTGGTCGTGCCCATGGTGGGAGCCGCGCTCGCTGCGGACGTGCCTGCACTGATTGCCTGGCGGTTCCTGCAGGGGCTGCTGCTGCCGCCGATCTTTGCCGTTACCGTGGCCTATATCGGCGACGAATGGCCGCCTGCGCAGGTCGCGACTGTCGCGGGTGCTTATTTCGTCGGCTCGAGCCTCGGCGGACTGTGCGGCCGCTTTATTCCCGGGGTGCTGGCCGATGTCGCGGGCTGGCGCACCGGATTTCTTGTCCTGGCTGGCCTCTCGTTCGCCGGCGCTACGCTGGTCCTGCTGCTGCTTCCCGCTGAGACGAGGTTCGTCCGCTCGCGGGGGATAGGCTCATCCTCGTTGCAGATAGTGCGGCACCTCGGCAACCTTCAGCTCCTTGCAAGCTATGCAATCGGGTTCGGCGTCCTGTTCAATTTCATCGCCGTATTCACATACGTGAGCTTTCATCTTGCGGCGCCTCCGTTCAGCTTCTCCTCGACCCTGCTCGGCGCGATTTTCCTCACCTATCTGGGCGGCACATTTGTTGCGCCCGTGACCGGCCGGATGATCGCCATGCTCGGGCGCCGCACCTTCCTGCTCGCGGTCATCGCTTTCTGGGCATGCGGGTGCCTGCTGACGCTTGCGCCTTCGCTCATTGCCATCATCGCGGGGCTGACCATCTGTGCGGGCTGCGGCATGATGTGCCAGACCGTCGCGACCAGCCACGTCACGATGATCGCAAGAGAGGGACGCTCGTCCGCTGTCGGTCTATACGTCACCTCGTTTTATGCGGGCGGCAGCATGGGCGCATTTCTGCCGGGCCTGGCCTGGAATTCGGGGGGCTGGCCGGCATGCGTTCTCATGGTGATCGGGATGCTTGCGGTCATGGCATTGATTGCCGCGCTCGCCTATACACGGTCGCCGCAGGATGAGATCTCTTGAGTACGCATCATTTCCGGCGCCGACCCCTGGCCTCGATCTTGCATCACAGTGCCCTCGGCTCGGCCTTTCCAAGTAGCAGTGACGGAGGGATAACATGCATCGGCGGGACAAGAGCTTGATGGCGAAGCTGCCGAGCGCCGTGCCTGGAATAGCGCT
>DASXIG010000380.1:0-3358 GCA_036498105.1 Xanthobacteraceae bacterium
ATCGGCAATGCGGCGAGCCGCATCGCGGAAGATTACCTGCGCATCCTGCGGTTCTTCCGATTCCATGCCGAGTACGGCGAGGGTTTGCCCGACCCTGAAGGCGTTGCGGCTTGCATCGCCGGGCGTGCCGGGCTCGACCGATTATCGCGCGAGCGCATTCGGATGGAGCTGCTCAAGCTCCTGCTCGCCAGGCATGCCGTCGGGTCGCTTGCCCTGATGACGGAATCAGGCCTGCTCGATCCGGTCCTGGGCGGGGTGCCGCTGCTGGCGAGCCTTTCCAATATGATCAAGCTCGAGCGAACGCTCGGGTTGTTGCCCGACTGCATCCGCCGGCTGGGTGCGCTCGGTGTCTCGGTCATCGAGGACGCGGACCGGCTGCGTGAACGGTTGCGGGTGTCCAATGCGGAATACGAACGCCTGGCTTCGATGGCGGATGGCTGGTGGCGAATCTCCTCGGGCTGGGACGAGCGGCGCGCGCGCCTCTTGCTCTACCGGGTTGGGCCGGAGCGCTTCATCGACCGCGTGCTGCTGGCCTGGACGCGCTCCCCCGAAGGCGCCAGCGAGGAAAGCTGGCGATCCATGGCAAAGCTGCCGGAGCGATGGACCATTCCCAGATTCCCGCTCAAGGCCGCCGACTTCATCAGCCGTGGCCTGCCCAAAGGACCGCAGATCGGGTCGGCACTCGCCACGGCCGAGGAGGTGTGGACTGCGGCAGGCTTTCCGCTCGATCCCCATGCCCTCGCGAACATCGCAGACGCAGCCGCCGCCGGTGCAAAAAACGGGCTTGCGACTCGCCCGCGGCGCGGTTCCAAACTAGATTAGGTTCACGCGCGAGAGCCATGCATGAACACCACCCGCCGCCCTGCCGAAATTGCCCGCCGCAGCGCCAAAGCTCTTGCCGGGCGGGCAGCGCGCGACACTTTTCGGCGCGAGACCTTTGCCTTGCCGCGGGAAGCGGCGCGCGAGAAAGCGCGCGAGATGTTTCGCCGATTTCCAAAAGCCGCCTACATGACGGAGATCGAATCGTGGCGCGTGTTGCCGGGCGATCGCATCGAGTTCACCATGCGGCGGCTGCCGAGCGCCGATTGATCTTGCATTGTCCCTCGGGCTGGAGGGTCTCTCGTTTGCGCAGCTCGCGCTGATCGCAGCTACTGCGCTCGTGACATCCCTTATTGGCGGGGTGGCGGGATACGGCACGGGAGCTTTGATGCCGCTCGTGCTGTTGCCGATCGTCGGCGCCGAGCCCATCGTTCCGATCATCTCGCTTTCGGCATTGCTCACCAATACCGGCCGGGCAGCGGCATTCCGTCATCTGGTCGATCGACGCACGGCGCTTGTGGTGCTCGCAAGCGCGGTGCCGACCTGCGCGCTCGGGGCCTGGGGATATACCAAGCTGAGCAGCCGAGGCGTACTTGTCGTGATCGGCTGCATGCTCGTGGCGAGCGTGCCGCTGCGCCGGCTTGTGAGGCGCCGCGGCCTGGCGCTCTCGCGCCGCGGCCTTGCGCTTGCGGCCTTCGGTTGGGGGCCGCTTGCGGGCGGCACGGTCGGGGCAGGCATCATCCTGCTCTCGCTGTTGATGGCAACGGGGCTCGAAGGCGCCGCGGTCGTTGCCACCGATGCCGTCATCTCCATCGGAATCGGGTTTGCCAAGCTTGCGACGTTCGGCATCGCCGGGATCGTTACCCCGCAGGTCATAGCGGTCGCGCTCCTGATCGGCGGCCTGGCTTTTCCCGGCGCCTTCGTCGCGAAAGCGCTGGTCGAACGGCTGCCGGTTCATCTGCACGCAGCCGTTCTCGATGCCGTCGTGGTGGGCGGAGGCGCGGTAATGGTCATCAATGCGTTCGCGAGCTGAAGGAGTTACGGCCACTTCACCACGGGCGGAAGCGAGGAGAGGATGGACTCGACATTGCCGCCGGTGCGCAGACCGAAGATGGTCCCGCGGTCGTAGAGCAGATTGAATTCGACATAGCGGCCACGTTGCACCAGCTGCTCCTCGCGTTCCGCCGCGCTCCACGGCTTCGCAAAATTTCTCCGCACCAACTGCGGATAGATAGTGCGAAATGCGCGGCCGACGTCCTGCGTGAACGCAAAATCAGCTTCCCAGTCCCCGCTGTCGAGATAGTCGTAAAAGATGCCTCCGATCCCGCGCATCTCATTGCGGTGCTTCAGAAAGAAGTAATCGTCACACCACTTCTTGTACTTCGCATAAGGCGCGACCACCGGATGGGAGTCGCATGCGGCCTTCATTGCGGCATGAAACGCGATTGCGTCCGGATCCTGCTGGCGGCGGCGATGCTCGAGCACCGGCGTCAGGTCCGCACCGCCGCCGAGCCACGCTCTGCTGGTCACCACGAAGCGGGTATTCATGTGCGCCGCGGGCACGTGCGGGCTATGCGGATGCGCAATGAGCGAAATCCCGGCGGCCCAAAACCGTGGATCGCTTTCGGCGCCGGGGATTTCGCTGCGAAATTCGGGCGCGAACTCGCCGAACACAGTCGAGACATGCACGCCGACCTTCTCAAAGATGCGCCCGCGCATCATCGACATTTCGCCACCGCCGCCCGGCGCCCCGCTATGGCCGCTGCGGCTCCACTGCGTGCGCTGGAAGCGCCCGGGGCCTTGTTCCGCGTGCGGGGCGGCTGCCGGCAACGAAGACTCCAGACCCTCGAAGGCTGCGCAAATCTCATCACGCAGCGTCTCGAACCAGGAGCGTGCGCGCTCTTTCCGAGTCTCAAGAGATACGACCTGCGTCAATGCTGTCTTCCATTGCTTTGCTCGCGCGCGATCAGCACGTTATGCGCTGCGCAACACACGACACGATTTAGATGAGGAGAGTCCGAAAATTCCATACGCGAGGCTACATTTTGCCATTCTTTCAAGTGAGCTTGCACGCGTGGGGGATCTGGGGGTGTGCTAGTCGCGTCCGTTTGCTGGGGGATTGGCAAACGAACATCGCGACCAGCGCCAGCGAGCGAGGCGGGTGAGGGGTAGCGCCCTGGGGCGTGAGAACGTCCTTCACCCGCCTCGTACTTTTTCATTAGTGCGTTGGCCGGCTTGCGCCGGCGGATTATTGCCTCTGGCAACATGTCTGGCGCACTGCCTCTCCCACAGCCATGGCGGCGGCCACAGCTACGTTCAGCGACCGCATTCCCGGCCGCATCGGAATGATGAGCCTGACATCGGCAGACTGGTGCACCTGCTCGGGAGCGCCGGCGGACTCGCGCCCAAAGAGCAGCACGTCATCGGGCCGGAAGTCGTGGTCGAGATAGGGCCGGCTGGCATGCGTGGTGAAGAGAATCAGCCGCGCATGCGTGGACCTTCGCCAACCTTCGAATGCGTGCCAGGACGCATGCCGCAC
>DASXIG010000381.1:0-2531 GCA_036498105.1 Xanthobacteraceae bacterium
CCTGGTCGATGTCGGCGGCGCGTTTGGGGCGCGCACTGCGCCGTTTCCCGAGTATCCGCTCATGCTGCACATGGCCAAGAGACTTGGCCGCCCGATCAAGTGGCTCTCGACACGTTCGGAAGATTTTCTCACCGACAATCATGGTCGCGCAATTCGGCTGGAAGGAGAGCTGGCGTTCAGCGCAAGCGGCCGCCTCATTGCGCTCCGCACCAATTGGCTTTGCGATTGTGGAGCCTATCTCTCCCAGGCCGGATCATTCACCAACTGCTATAATGGGCTTACGATTGGTGCTGGGGCCTACCAGGTCGAAGCACTCCATGGGCGTCACCGGCTGTTCATCACCAACACTGCTCCTACCAACGCTTACCGCGGCGCCGGACGACCGGAAGCAGTTTACGTCGTGGAAAGGCTCTTGGATGCTGCCGCCAATGCTCTCGGTCTCGATCCGATCGAGCTCCGTCGACGGAACGTCATTGGGCGCGACCAGATGCCGTATCGGACGCTCACCGGCACCGTATTCGACAGCGGCGATTTCACGGGCCTCATCTCCAAGGTCCAGGCCGCGGCAAGCTGGGACAGTTTTCCGCGGCGACGAAAGCAAGCGTCTCGGCGAGGGGCTCTGCGTGGAATCGGCTGCGCCTTGTTTCTGGAGCCCTCGGGGGGCGGGCTGACCCCGAAAGACCAGGTCGCGATCCGCTTCCTCTCGAGCGGCAGAATCGTGCTCTACAGCGTGGCGGGTCCAAGCGGCCAAGGACACGAAACGGTTTTCGCGGAGCTTGTTGCTGAAATGCTCGGTCTCGATCCAAACCAGATCGAGCTGCGCCCCGGCGATCCGGATGGGCCGGCTTTGACAGGAAGTCCCGCCATAGGCTCGCGCACCATTCTCTCACATGGCAGCACGTACAAGCTTGCAGCTGAGCAGGTGATCGAAAAGGGCAAGTCTTTCGCCGCAGATGCCCTCGAAGTGTCTGGCGAGGATCTCGAATACGGCGAAGGCCGATATCGCGTCAAAGGCACTGATCGCGCGATCGCATTTGCCGAGATCATGCAGCAGTGCGCATCCGAGAAGCCGCACCCGCTCGATACGCTGGCCGAAACGCCGATTGCTCGGGCCTTTCCAAGCGGCGCGCATGTGGCCGAGGTCGAAATCGATCACGAGACCGGTTGGGCTACGATCATCGACTACACGGCGGTCGATGACCTTGGAAACGTGATCAATCACACGCTCGCCGACGGGCAGATTCATGGCGGAGTTACGCAAGGCGCCGGGCAGGTGTTCGGCGAGAACTGCTTCTATGAGGAAGAGAATGGCCAGCTCATGGCCGGCAGTTTCATGGACTATGTCATGCCGCGCGCCGACCTCCTGCGCAATATCCGGACGCTCGACCATCCGGTACCAAGTCCCGGTAACCTGTTAGGGGCCAAGGGCGCCGGAGAGGCTGGTACGACGGGTGCAGGCGCAGCCTGCATGAATGCCGTGATCAATGCCCTGAGATCGGCCGGGGTCGAGCATTTCGACATGCCCGCCACACCCGCCCGCATCTGGTCGGCGCTGCGGGCAGCCAGAACCGCCAACCCACGCTGAAGGCGTATTGTAATTGGCGAGCTATTGGCCTGGCTCAAAGCTGCACGCCGATCCGGCGATCGAGCGAAAACGGTCCGCCACCGCGCAGCGCGATGGCAAAGGAAACGAGCCCCCACAAGAGCGCGTACTCATAGCCGCGGCTGAGCCAGGAAAATCCGGTGTGCCAGTAGACGCAAAAGATCACGAACATCTCGATGGCAACCATGGCGGCGAAAAAGCGCGTGAACAGGCCGAGCAGAATACCGAGACCACCCAGCCCTTCCACCAGAAAGGTCATCCAATAGAACAAGACCCCAGGCTCGAAGCCCATATTTGCAAACGCCGGAGCCATTTTAGTCGGGCCGAGCTGAATCTTGCCCCAGGCATGCACCAGCAAATTCCATCCGACCGCCGCCCGAATGACCAACCAGGACATCGGGATGGCGTGCTTGTAGAAAAGTTCAAGCCGCGGCAGGAGCAATCGCGGCTCGTCTCTCAGCTCTTGCTCGTCTCTCAGCTCTTGCATGATCAGAGGAGGTCAGTTCGTGCTTGCGCGCCTTGAACCTCTGCCGTTCCGCTTTGCCGCGTGACCCGCCCGCAAAGGCTGGGAGCAGCGCCGGCCTCCGCGCAACTCGGGCTGTTGTGCATGCGAGCGCAGATCCGGCGAGGTGCCACGACGCTTCCTGTGCGTGATCGCGCGTGTGACATTCGCTTGAGCCATCGAGGGCTGTGCCTTGGCCGTAACGCGCGCGAGAATCGACACGCGCGCATCCGGAGCAGCCCAAGCGGTTCTGGCCGCGTGGCCGAGCGAGCGAACCGGGTCGAGATAGTAACAAGTCTGCGCCGAGACCGCAGGGGAGACGAAAGCCGAAACGCCATATTCCCGGTCGTGGAACTCGGCGCTGTGGACATCGCGCTTTCCGGAAGGCGTATCGACTATGAAGAGCGGAGTATTGAAGCCGGCCGT
>DASXIG010000382.1:0-2148 GCA_036498105.1 Xanthobacteraceae bacterium
GTGCCCGCGCCAGATCTGCGACCTCGATGCCGTAGTCTGTCGGAAAATGGAAAACGCCGATATGCATGATTTACCTCATTCTGGTATGAACACGTTGCCCCAGCTGGTCGTCCGTTTGATGCGCACGGCGATCACGGGGTAGTCCTCAATCTCCATCTGCGCGAGCTGAAAATAGCGAGAACGCAACAGTGCCTGCGCGTCCCGGTGCTCCGTTCCGCCGGTCAGGATTTCCGCCTGCCCGCGCAGCATGACCCAACCGAGCAGCGCCCAGTCTTCGTCATAGCGGTCGATCACGAGAGCAACCGGGGGATTCTCGGCGATATTGCGCAGGCGCTTGAGCGCCGAGAACGTCGTCTTTGGTTTTTCGTCAACGGTAATATAAAGCGTGCTTCCGGACACCGCATAGCAAACCGGCACGACGTGCGGGACCGCGTGTGCGTCGGCGGTTGCGAGATGCGCGATCCGCTGATGCGCCAGGAACTTTCGTTCTTCCACCGACGGCATGTTTTTTTATGCGTGCTCCTGCGAGCTTGACTGATTCGTCTTGCTGATCTCCGGAAGCTTGATCGGACACAGGGCCTCGAAGGCGCGGGCCACACGCAGCACAAGGTCGTCCTGATATTTCGCCGCCACGATTTGCAAGCCGACCGGCAGGCCGGCGCTCGTGAAGCCGCAGGCAATCGAAGCCGCGGGCTGCTGCGTCAAGTTGAAGGGGAAACTGAACGGGGTCCAGTGGGTCCAGTTTGTTTGATCCGTCCCGGCGGGCGCGAGTTGCCCTGCTTCAAAGGCGGGGAGCGGCAGGGTGGGGGTGAGCAGCACATCGAAGTCACGATGAAACCGGGCCATGCACAGGCCGACCTCGGCGCGCTGATTCACGCATCCGACGTAATCCATATGCCCGATCGTCTCGCCGGCCGCGGCAAGGCGGCCGAAGCCGGGATCAAGCAACGGCCAGTGCTCGCGCGGGATAGCAGCGCGGACGCTGGCGGCGCCTGTGAACCAATGCACGTTGAATATTTCCGCTGGGTCGGAAAACCCCGGATCCCTGCGCGCTACGATGGCACCCGCTTCGGCGAGCTTTGCGGCAGCGGCTTCGACCACCGCGCTGATCTCCGGGTCCACTTTCACGTAGCCAAGATCGACACTCAGCGCCATGCGTAAGCCGCGCACCCCCTGGTCTAACCCGATCGTAAAGTCGCGGGGGCGATAAGGCAGGCTATACCAGTCCCGGTCGTCGGGCTGCGCCAGGACCGTGAGCATGCGCGCAGCGTCATCGACCGTCGCAGCCATCGGACCGAGATGCGCGATGGTGCCGAATGGGCTCAGCGGATAAGCCGGCACCAGGCCAAAGGTTGGCTTGATGCCAAAGACGCCGGTAAACGCGGACGGGATACGGATCGACCCGCCGCCGTCGGTGCCGAGATGCAGCCGGCCCATGCGCAGCCCCGCGGCGACGGCCGCGCCGCCGCTCGATCCTCCGGGGGTCTTGCGGTCGTCCCACGGATTCCGCGTGATGCCTGTCAGCGGCGAGTCGCAGACGGCCTTCCATCCGAATTCGGGCGTCGTCGTCTTGCCCAGGAGAACCGCGCCGGCTTCACGCAGGCGGGCGACCGCCGGCGCGTCCTCGTTCCACTCCTGCGCAGGGTCGACCGTCCTGGAGCCTCGCAAGGTCGGCCAGCCTTCGGTCAGGATGATATCTTTGATGCTTGCTGGAACTCCGTCGATGTAGCTTCGCGGCTCGCGCTTGCGCCAGCGCTCTTCGGAAGCGCGCGCCGACTTCAGCGCACGCTCGGCATCGATCAGGCAAAATGCATTATAGCGGCTATTGAACTGATCGATCCGCGCGAGCGCGGCGTCTGCCGCCTCTACCGGCGATGCCTCCCGGCGTCGAAAAAGACCAACGAGCTCGCTCGCCGATAGCTCGGAAAGGTCGGAACGGAAAGCCATCAGTACTGTCTGTCGATATCAATGACGTTCTTCAAGGGACGGCCCTCCACGAAGGCTGCGTAATTCGCAAGAAAGTGCGGGACGACGTCCTCGGGCACCAGAGGTCCGCAGATATGCGGGGTCACCGTGACATGAGGGTTTTCCCAGAACGGGTGATCGGGGGGCAGAGGTTCGGTCGCGAACACATCCAATGTCGCGTGC
>DASXIG010000383.1:0-2642 GCA_036498105.1 Xanthobacteraceae bacterium
TCGTCCCGGTCGTCGGCACTGCAACGGCCGGGGCGCTCAATGCCGCCGCAGCCTTCGCCATCACCGTCGGCGCGGGCGAGGCCGCCTGCGTCTGGCTTGGCTATTGGCGGCGCGGCATGAAAGCTCCGAACCATGAGGCCCGGCGCGCGTTTGCGGAAGGTTTGGCCGCCGGGCTGCGGCAAGCAAAACGTCAGAGGGCGAAACTACCGGGAGAGCACGGATGAATCTCGGCGTGTTCTTTCGGCGCTATTGGCAGGAGATTCTCCTGGTCCTGCTGGTGACGCTGCCGTGGCTGTCGCTGCTCCTGCTCGGCATCGTCTGGCTCTGGCAGGGCCGGCATGTCCCGGCCTGGGCGATCACCTCCGCGGCGCTCGGTCTGCTCGCATGGCCATTGTCGAAGTCCGTGCGGCGGCGGGCCAATGCACAGGCGCGCCACGCGCTGGGCGACCTTGCCGAGCCTGAGCGCGGCTGGAATGCCGTCGAGCGCGACGCCTGGAGCGAGGTACTCGCAATCGCGGATGCTACCGACCCGTTCTCGTTTCTCGAGCTCGACCCGCTCGTCGACCGGGCCCGCGAGACGGTCGAGGCGGTGGCGCGCCGCTTCCATCCGCACGCGCGCAGCGCGTGGTCGCAGTTCAGGTTTCCGGAACTGCTGCTGCTGACGGAGCGGCTCTCGCGTGACGTGCGCCGCGAGGCGCTTCGTCACATTCCCGGAATCAGGACGATCAAGCTCAGCCAGGTCATATGGGTGCAGCAGCAGACCGATCAGTATGGCCCGGCTGCGCATAAGGGGTGGCAGCTCGGATTCGGAGTTTGGCGCCTCGCACGCGCGCTGCTCAACCCGATTCAGGCCGCAGGTCAGGAGACGAGCGGCGTCATCGTGGAGAAAACCGCGAGTGTGCTCTCGTATCGCTTGCGCGCTTACGCCACGCGCCTCCTTGTGCTCGAGGTCGGCCGGGCAGCCATCGACCTCTACTCCGGCCGCCTCGCGTTGTCGGAGGACGAGATCCGATCCGCGCAGGAGCGCGATCTCGCCGCTGTCGAGCCGGAAACCCCTGTGCCGGTGCGTGTACTGCTGGTGGGGCAGGTGAACGCGGGCAAGTCGAGCCTGCTGAATGCCGTGGCGCAGGAGGTGCGTGCCGCGGTCGGGCCGCTGCCGACGACCGCGCATGTGTCGGAGCATCGGCTCGAGCTGGAAGGAAAACCTGCCGTCATTCTCGCTGACATGCCCGGCCTCGAGGAGCATCCGGCCAAACCGGACGAGTTGCTGGGGGAAGGCGCGCGCGCGGACCTCATCCTGTGGGTCGCCTCCGCCACCCAGCCCGCGCGCGCGCCGGACCGCGCCGGTCTCGACGCCGTGCGCGCTTGGGCCAAGACGCAGCTCGCACGGCGGCCGCCCTCCATTCTGCTCGCGCTCACCCATGTGGACGAGCTGCGTCCCGCCGCCGAGTGGGCGCCGCCTTACGACATTGCGGCACCGGCCAGGGCGAAGGCGCGCGCCATCCGCGCCGCCATGGATGCGGCCGGCCGCGCGCTCGACATTCCCGCCGACGCGATCGTGCCGGTGGCCGTGCCGCCAGGGCGCGAGCCCTACAACATCGATGCGCTGTGGGCGCGCATGGCGATGGAGATCGACGAGGCGAAGCTCGTGCAGCTCGATCGCCTGCGCATCGGGCGCGATCAACTGGGCCTGCGCGAGCTTGCAGCTGCGCTCGGAAATGCCGGCCGCATCGTCATGCGGGGGATCGTCGGGACGTGAGCTGAGAATGGCCCCCTGAGCTGGCGGCGCTTCCTTTATAAATTTCTACACGTTCCGTGGGTTATACGGATGGCGAGGAACGCTCGCATGCCAGAGGTCATGGACTATTCCGAATTCTGCACAGCTCCCGCTCGGATCTTGTTGCACCATCCGCAGCACGGCAATTCACTGCAGTCGCTTGCACATGACCGTTTGCAAGACCTGAATTTTCTCGATTTCCCAGATTCAGAAACGCTTCACCGAGAATACGACCGTTTTGCCTCGGATATTGGAAGCCATGTGGATACGGTGTTTCTCGGCGACATACTCCGCGACGATGCCGACTATCAGAACGAGGCCGCCACGAACCCCAATCTGATGTTCATGCGCGACAGCTCGATCACGTTACCTTGGCGGCCCGATGTGTTCATTTCCGCCCGGCTTGCTCTGCGCAGCCGGTCCAGAGAACCGGCATCGTGTCAAAGGCGCTGTGCCGGCTCTGCATGCAACCTGCACTCAGCTTCGCTGATGACGAGTTCGTGGAGGGCGGGGACGTGCTTCCGGCGATGAACCAGGGAAAGCGGCTCCTGCTCATTGGATTCGGAGTACGCACCACAAAGGCTGCCGCCATCAAGCTTGCCTTGGAGCTGATCCGCGACATGGAGGCCGCGGCGCGGCAGGAACACCACGTCTGCTTCCCGCAGGTTGATGATCTTCAGCCGGTAGGGTTGCGTGTTGTGGGGACTGGGAGCCCGGTGCGCATGCCGGGCTATTTCAAACCACACCGAGAAGGGCTGCGAACGATCGCTCATGCGGATGCATGTCTAGCATCCAAATATTGCGAATCTCGCAACCCCCGTTGGTTAAAATTGCGCGAACGAGTAAACCGCAAAGCTCCTCAGCT